>JALZHC010000348.1 GCA_030914105.1 Acidobacteriota bacterium | reverse complement strand
CCTTCACCTCCATCGAGCGCGCGGGGTTCAAGGGTTCAATCGCCGAGCCGAGTTCCTTCTTCAGGGCTTCGGCGGTCGGCGCGCCGATGATGAGGCCGTGGTGACGCCGGAGGCGGCTGGCGACGGCGTCGTCGATATCGAGGCTGCCGACGCGCTCGGCCTGCGCGTAGACGATCATGCCGCGCGCGACGACGGCGACGTTCGTCGTCCCGCCGCCGATGTCCACGACCGCCGAAGCCTTCTTGTCCTCGACCGAGACGCCCGCGCCGATGGCCGCGGCCAAGCCCTCCTCGACCATGTAGACGCGACCGATGTGCGCCTGCTCTGCGGCGGAGAGGAGCGCGCGCTGCTCGACCTGCGTGATGCCGGCCAGCACGCTGATGACGGCGCGGCGGCTGAAGTGGGAGATGCCGCTGCGCGCCTGCCGGACGAAGTTTTCGAGCATGCTGCGTGTGCGCTCGAAGTCGGCGACCACGCCGTCCACGAGGGGCGTGACGAGCGTCACGTCGCGCGACTCTCGGCCCTGCATGTCGCGCGCCTCGCGACCGACGGCGACCGTCTCGCCCGAAACCTTGTTGACGGCCACGACCGCCGGCTCGTCCACGACGACGCCCCGGCCCCGCACCGCGATGATGACCGAGGTCGAGCCGATGTCAATCGCCATCGAGTCGGAGACGAGGTCGCGCCAGCCCTCGAAGGACATCAGCGAGCGACGCTTGCGCGTGAATGTGTCTGACATAAGTAAGAGAGTGAATCGTGAATGGTAAATAGTAAATAGTGGTTGACTGTCAAGTGGCTTGAACTGTAACTAATCAACTTGAGCTAAGCCCAACTACTATTCACGATTTACGATTGACCATTTACCGGGTTTTCGCCGTCAGCCCGTGGTGAAGTGTATGGCCGCGCTGCCGGCGTCGGTCGCGGGCGTCTGCCGCCACTCGACCTCGAAGATGGGGACGGGCTGGACGCGGTTCTTGACCGTGATGGGCGGGCGCGGGCTGAACTTGCACCCGGACTTCTCCGCGGCGCGCGCCGCCGAGTCGCTCAAGAGTATCTGGCCGGGCCGCGCGTTCTGCTCCAGGCGCGCGGCGAGGTTGACGGTGTCGCCGATGGCCGTGTACTCCGAGCGTCGCTCCGAGCCGATGTAGCCGACCGTCGCCACGCCCGTGTGCAGGCCGATGCCGATGGCAATCTCGCTGAGGCCATCCGCCCTCAGCTCCTCGTTGATGTCCTCGATCTGGCGCTGCATGTCGACGGCGGCGGCGACGGCGTTGCAGGCGTCTTCGTCGGTCGCGGTCGGCGCGCCGAAGAGCGCCATCAGGCCGTCGCCGATGTATTTGTCGAGCGTGCCGCCGTGCGCGAAGATGACCTCGGTCATCGCCGTGAAGTAGTTGTTCAGAAGCTGCACGACGCGTTCAGGCGGCGCGTGCTCGGACAGGCGTGTGAAGCCGCGGATGTCGGCGAAGAGAACCGTCAGGGTCTGGTTAACGCCGCCGAGCTTGAACGAGTCCGGGTTCTCCAGAATCTGTCGGACGACATATTCGGGGAGGAAGCGGCTGTAGTTTGCGCGCGCCACCTCCTCGCGCGCGAGCCGCTCGTGCGAGCGCGCGTTCTCGACGGCGACGGCGGTCTGCGCGGCGACGGCGCTGACGAGTTCGAGGTCGTCACGCGTGAAAGAAGTGAAGGGGTCGAGGCGGTCTGCGTAGAGCGCGCCGTGGACGCGCGCCTCGGCGACGAGCGGCGCGCAGATGGTCGAGTGCACGCCCTGTGCGACGATGGAGTGGACTCCGGCGAACTCGGAGTCGGCGGCTGCGTCCTGCGAGAGTAGTGCTTGACGCTCGCGCATCACCTTGCGGGTGATTGTGCGCCCGATGGATTGGCGGCGCGCGTGCGAGGCGCGCTCCTCGTCGCGGACGCGCATGGCGACGACGACGAGGTTGTCTTCGCCGTCGGCGTCCTGCGTGCTGTCGTCTCGGAGCAGCGCGACGACGCGGTCTGCCGGGGTCGCGCTGAGGATGATCTCGCAAGCCTTCTCGAAGATGGAGTCGAGGTCGAAGACCGAGCCGAGCGTCTTCGACATCTCGTAGAGCAGCGCGAGTATCTTGGCCTTGCGCCGCAGCTCTTCAAGCTCGGCGCTCGGCGCGGCGGGCGTCGCGGCACCGCCGCGCGAGGCGAGCGCGGCGCGGATCACGTCGCTCGCCGAGACGAGCAGTTGCGTGTGGCCGAGAGGCTTGTCCTCGAAGCGCGCCTCAGGCTCGCTTCGGCGCTCGTCCGAGAGGTCGAAGCCGAGGCGGCTCGCGCCGATCTGTATCTGGTCGCCCTCGCGCAAGGTGTGCTCGCGTCGCTGCTCGCCGTTGACGAAGAGGTGGTTCGCCGAGGGCTTGCCTTCGACCGAGCCATCAACGATGAGGTAGGAGCCGTTCTGATATTTAACGTGCGCGTGATAGCGCGAGGCGCGCGGGTCGTTGAGGACGACGCGGTTGTCGGGCGCGCGTCCGATGGTGCACACGCCCTTCGGGGAGAGCGTCAGTTGCCAGACGCGCCCGCTGGCGTCGGTGATGTGCAGAAGGGCCATACTCGCGAGTCCTTGCAGCGCGCTTGAATCTCCGCCGCGAAATTCTACATGCAAAGGCGAGCGTGCGGCAACGGCGACGGGGGAGAGGTCAGAGGTCGGAGGTTAGAGGCCAGTCAAAGCCCGCCCTGACAAAGAGCGCGAATGAAGCGTGCGGCGTGACGGCGCATAAAAACTGACCTCTGACCTCCGACCTCTGACCTCTGCTTTCCCTTCCCTTTCAGAAAAATGTAAGGTACGGTTCAGGGCGCGAGGCGCACGGGCCTTCGCGTCGAAATTTCATCCGCCAACGAGCCAGCCAAAGGAGGGAGCCGGATGCTCCAGACAACTCTCCGCGCAGTCTTCTTGTGCGCCGTCGTCGCCGCCGCAGCCGCGTGCGCGTGCGCGCAGTCCTCAAACGCGCCGCGCAGCGCGGACTCGACCTCGCTGCGGAGCGCGAACTCGCCAGCGCCGCGCAGCGCGGACGCGACGGCGGCAACCGATGCGACGGCGAAGGACAAGGGGACAGACGCGCCCGCGAAGGACAGAGGGGCGGGCGCGGCGGGCGGCCTCTTCGGCTTCGAGGAGATGCGGCGGCAGTTGCGCGAGCAGCGCGATGAGATAGACGAGTTGCGCGCCGCGGTCAGAGAGCAGACGCGCCTCATCGGCGAGCTGCGCACGCGCGTCGAGCGCGCAGAGCTGCAGGCGTCGCGGCAAGGGCCGACGGCTTCAGTCCGCGACGCGGCTTACGCGCCGGGCGCGCGCGAGGCGGCGAGCGCGGGCGGCGCGAGTGACGGGTCGCGTGCGACGGTCGGTGAGGCGAGCGCCGCAGAGAGAACCGATGACGGCGCGGCGTCTTCGCAGAATCCTGAGCTTGAAAATCGCGTCGCGCGCGTCGAGGAGCGGACGAAGAAAGTTGAGGAGCAGACGAAGAAGACGAGCGAGGCGGTGGCGAAGCAGCTCGGCTCGCTCACTTTCGGCGGCGACCTGCGTCTGCGTTACGAGTCTTTCTACGGCCAGCAGAACGCGCTTCAGTCGAGCGATAACCCCGCGGCGCTCGGCAACCCGCTCACGACGCGGCAGCGCCTGCGCCTGCGCGCGCGCTTCAGCGTGCGCGGCAAAATCACGGACGAGTTCGAGTGGGGCCTGCGCCTCGCCACCGGCTCTTTCGCCGACGCCATCTCGACGAACCAGACGCTCACGGACTTCTTCACGCGCAAGCCTTTCGGCCTCGACTACGCATACCTCGTCTACCAGCCGAAGGCGCTGCCCGGCTTCTTCGTCGAGGCCGGCAAGCTCGACGCCGGCAGGAAGCTCGTCCCGCGCGGAGAGAAGGACGCCAACAAAAAACTGGACGCCTTCTGGACGCACACAGAGTTGACCTGGGACAACGACCTCAACCCCGAAGGCTTGATGGAAACCTACGCGCGCAAGTTCGAGGGCCGCGCCTTCAGAAGCGTCGTCCTGCAAGCCTGGCAGCTCCCGATGCTCGAACGCAACTCCGCCTTCGTCCTCGGCGCGGACGGTCGCGTTGACTTGAGCGCCTCGCGGCGCGCGGGCCGCGACCTCGCGCTCTACGGCGCGCAAGCGCGGACGGAGTTCGCGCCCTCGCCACATCTCTCGCTCAAGCTCTCGGCCTCAGACCTCTACTTCTCAGGCACGCAGCTCATTACGCCCGCGCAGGTCTTCGGCGCAAACCTTCAGCTCCCCGTCACCTTCACCATCCCGACTTCGGGGACGACGCCAGCGCGCACCATCACCACGCAGGTCTCCGTCCCGCGCGACCTGCTCGTCTCAGGCAACGCCAACCTCGGCCTCTCGCTCGCGAACACGAACGCAGTGAACCGCGACGGACACCTCTCCTCCGGCTACAACCTCGTTGACCTCATCGCGCGCGCCGACTTCACACGCAGCCGACGCTGGCCCGTCATGCTGCTCTTTGACTTCGTCGACAACACGCAGACGCATCCGGTCGTCGTGGCCGGGCCGAACGGCGCTGACCTGGCTCTGCCGAACCACGAGGGGCAGGGCTTCTGGGCCGAGTTCCAGGTGGGCCGCGACGTGCTGCGCCCGCCCGCGGACGGCATCACGCGCGGCGACCTGACGCTCAACTACACCTTCATCCGCATCGAGCGCGACGCGATTCTTTCGCCCTTCAACGGCAGCGACCTCGGCCAGTCGACGGACATGAGCGCGCACCGCTTCATCTTCGGCTACGCCCTCGACCCGCGCGTGCAGGTCACGCTCACGGGCATCTTCACGCAGCGGCCCAACGGCCTGCTCGGCCCCTTCGCGCCGACGCCGCCCGGCTCGCTCAACCGCACGGCCACGCGTTTGCAGCTCGACACGATCCTGCGCTTCTGAAGTAGTACTGTCAGGAAGGAGCGGCGTGCGTAACCGAAATTTAAAATGGCGGTAACGCTCTGCTAGTGTGGCGCGTTTAGACTGCGGCGCAACTGCCCGCCTTGACTCCCCGCTCACTGTGGCTGCGCGAGAAGAGGCCGCGGACTCTGACCTGAGTC
>JALZHC010000914.1 GCA_030914105.1 Acidobacteriota bacterium | reverse complement strand
GTGTTGGGTGCTGGTAAAAACAAAGCCGGCACCCGACACCTAAAACCCAGCACCCTTTCTTGACTTTTAGCCGCCGCGGCGGCTAAGGTAAGGGAGTAGTGAGGGGCTGTCGGTACTCCCGAAAACTTTGATGAAGCTTAACCGCTTTCGTAACAGAAGCGGTCAGAGACTCGTGCGCTCTGGCCGCGCTTTGCCGTCTCTAAAAGAATCTTTCAGCGCTCAGCAATCAGCGGTCAGCAGGCTGTTTGCCGCGCGCGTCGAATAGTCCTCTTTATAAACACTCTTTAGCTGAAAGCTGACTGCTGAAAGCTGACAGCTCTAAGGAACTCCTGATGTCTGCAAATCCGGTTCAGAACCCGCTCCAGATGAGCGCCGTCGGCTCGGGCCGAAGGGTGAGCCAGCCGCCCGAGCGCCACGACTTCTCGAAGATCAAGACGGCTGTCCGCATCCCGAACCTGATCGAGATTCAGCGCGACTCCTACAACCGTTTTCTCCAGATGGACTTGCTCCCGGAAGAGCGCGAGCCGGCGGGCCTCCAGGCCGTCTTCCGCTCGGTCTTCCCCATAATGGACTTCCGCGGGACGGCGCGGCTCGACTTCGTCGAGTATCACATCGGCAACTGGCAGTGTAAGTGCGGACGCCTCGAAGGTCTGCGCTACCTTCGGGCCAACTGCAAGACCTGCGGCGCGCTCGTCAAAGTCGACCCGCTCGTTCCGGGCGAGACGCTGTGCCACAACTGCGGCACCTTCAACGCCGTGCGCCCCACGCTGTGCGACAACTGCGGCGAACCCGTAGGCCTCAAGCACAAGCACGACCAGCAGGAGTGCCAGGAGCGCGGCATGACCTACTCGGTGCCGCTGAAGGTGAAGATCAGCCTCGCCGTCTACGACAAAGACCCGGACACGGGCGTAACCTCCGAGATTCCGCGCGACATCAAGGAGGAGGAGGTCTTCTTCGGCGAAATCCCTTTGATGACGGAGAACGGCACCTTCATCATCAACGGCACGGAGCGCGTCATCGTCTCGCAGCTCCACCGCTCGCCCGGCGTTTTCTTCGAGAAGGCTCCGGTCTACCTGGCGAAGGTCATCCCGTACCGCGGCTCATGGGTCGAGTTCGAGTACGACCAGAAGAACCTGCTCTACGTCCGCATTGACCGGAAGCGCAAGTTCCTGGCCTCGATTTTCCTGCGCGCCCTCGGCATCTGGCTCAACCCGCAGTTCAAGCCGAAGTCTTTCGGCTCGGACTCGCACCTCGAAGAGGCCGTCAAGAACGCCGCCTTCGCCGACGAAGACATCCTGCGCGCCTTCTACATCGGCGACGAGGTGAGAGTCGAAGAGGGGCGGCTCTTCGTCCAGGTGCGCGAGGAGGGACAGACGAACCTCGTCGGCATGAAGGCCGAGCACGACCTGAAAGGGCGCGGCGCAAGCGAGCCAATCGTGAAGGCCGGCAAGAAGGTGACGGCATCGGCGCTCAGGGACGTGCGCAAGGCGCACATCAAAGAGGTCGAGGTTGACTCGCAGCAGTTCGACGGCGCTTACGCCCTGGCCGACATCGTCAACACGGAGACCGGCGAGGTCATCGTCGAGGCCAACAACGAGATCACGCCCGCCAAATTGCAGGAGATCGTCGAGTCCGGCGTCGAGACCTTCACGGTCTTCTTCCCCGAGCGCGACGACCTCGGCAACGTGCTCTCGCAGACGCTGAAGAAGGACGTCATCACGAAGCCCGTCGACGCGCTGCTCGAAATCTACCGCAAGATGCGCCCCGGCGACCCGCCGACGGTGCAGACGGCCTACCGCCTCTTCGAGGGCATGTTCTTCGACGAGCGCAAGTTCGACCTCTCGCGGGTCGGCCGCCTGAAGTTCAACATCAAGATGGGGCGCCCCGAGCGCGAGCGGATCGAGGACCCGCTCCTCTCGGCGCAGGACTTCGTGCAGGTCATCTCGTACCTGCTGAAGATGCGCCGCAACCCCGTCGAGTACCTGGCCGACGACATCGACCACCTCGGCAACCGCCGCGTGCGCGCCGTGGGCGAGCTGCTCGAGAACCAGTTCCGCATCGGCCTCGTCCGCATGGAGCGCGCCATCAAGGAGAAGATGTCGATCCAGCAGGAGATGCAGACGACGATGCCGCGCGACCTCATCAACGCGAAGCCG
>JALZHC010000347.1 GCA_030914105.1 Acidobacteriota bacterium | reverse complement strand
TGATTGATGAGAGCCGCGCTGTCTGTCTTCGCCGTTTGACTTCTTCTTTTGCCTTTTTACTTTTGCCTTCCGCCGAAGGCGGCTTGCCTTCTTATTCCCGCCAGCCGTCCGCCCGACTCTTGAAGACTTGCGGGTCGTTCGTCAGACGACGCCGACCGTCGCGACCGATGATGATCTGCGTCGCGCGCGACGCGTCTTCGGCCTGCCTCTCTTCTCCGACATCAGCCTCGAAGAGAGTCGCGCCCGCGTCGCGCCGCGTCGCGTGCGGCGCGCGCGTCGGCGGGGCGTAAAAGGCCTGTGCGGCGTCGCGTATGTCGGCGTCGGTCGTTTGTGCCGTTGCCGTCAGTTCAGACGAAGGCGGTACGGCGGGCGTTGACGCTTCGGCGAGCGCGCGCAGGCCCCAGGGGTCGCCGTGCAGCGAGCACTCGTGGTCGGGCACGAAGCCGGGCGCGACGGCGACGCGCTCGCGCTGCGGGCATGAAGCCGAGGCGAGCAAGCCCGTCTCCGGGTCAATCTCGACTGTGGCAATCGAAGCCGGACGCTCGAAGCTCTGGCCGCCGAGGTCGGGCCGAAGCTCGACGGCGCGGCGGACGAACTCAACCCACGCGGGCAGCGCGGAGTCAGCACCCGTCAGGTTCAACTCCTCGCCGTCGTCGAAGCCGACCCAGACGACGCAGACGAGGTTCGGCGTAAATCCCGCGAACCAGCCGTCGCGGGAGGTTCCGGTCTTACCGGCGACGGCGACGCCTTTGATTGCGCCGCGCGCCGCGCGCGCAGTCCCGTGGTCAACGACCGCCGAAAGGATGTCGGTCAGCATGTACGCGGTCGAAGGCTTCAAGACCTGCGCGAAGTCGGGCACGTTCCCGCCGAGCGCCGAAGTGCCGTTTCCTCCGGGCGACGACACACCGATTCCTTCGGGCGATGACGCGTCGTTTCCTTCGAGCGCGCCCGCGCCGCTTTCTGCAAGTGACGACGCGCCGTCTTCTCCGAGCAGGCTCACACCACCTTCTTCGAGCGCGTTCATGCCGCTCGCGGCCTCGACGCGCAGCAAAGGGTTCGGCCTGGCGACGCGACCCCCGGCGGCGAAGGCCGTGTAGGCGGTGGCGACTTCGAGCGGCGTGGCCTCGGTCGTGCCGAGCGCGAGCGAGGGGTAGGCTTGCGGACGGGGAAGTCCGAGACGCTCGGCGAGCGCGGCGACGCGGGTGAGTCCCGTGCGCATCGCCGCATCGACGGTGACGACGTTGAGCGAGCGCACGAGGCCCGTGCGCAGCGTCACGTCGCGCATCGAGAAAGCGCCGCCGTAGTTGGCGGGCCGGTACTTCGAGCCTCCGTCGTATGTAAACTCGCGCGGCGCGTCCGAAGAGAGCGTGAGCGGCGAGATGCCGGCCTCGACGGCTGCGGCGTAGACCACAGGCTTGAAGACTGAGCCGGGCTGGCGCAGCGCGTCGGTCGCGCGGTTCAGTTGCGACTCGGCGTAGGAGTCGCCGCCGACCATCGCGAGCACACGACCGTTGCGCGGGTCGAGCGCGACGAGCGCCGCCTGTGGCCGCTTCTTCCCTTTGAAAACTTTTTCGAGCCGCGCGAGCTGATTCTTGATCGACTCTTCGGCGGCCTTTTGGAGGTCGAGGTCGAGCGTCGTGTAGATGCGCAAGCCTTGCCCGGACTCGGCGGACGAGGGCGGCAGGCGCGACTCGACGAAGCGGCTGGCGTAGTCGATGAAGTAAGGCGCGACGGCGTCGGCGTGCTCCACGGGGGCGACGCTGACCGGCTCGGCTGAGGCGGCGCGGGCTTCGTCCTGCGTGATCGCGCCGTCGCGCAGCATCGCGGCGAGCACCGTGTTGCGGCGCACGCGCGCGCTTTCGGGGCGGCGGTCGGGCGCGTAGCGCGCGGGGCTTTGAATCATGCCGGCGATGGTCGCCGCCTCGGCGAGCGTGAGGTCTTTGAGCTCCTTGCCGAAGAAGACGCGCGCGGCCTGCCGGACGCCGCGCACGGAAATCGAGCCGCGGCGGCCCAGGTAAATCTCGTTGCAGTAGAGCGCGAGGATGTCCTGCTTCCGTATCCGGCTTTCGATGACGGAGGCGAGCGCGGCCTCTCGGAACTTGCGTCGGAGCGTGCGCTCCGGCGTGAGGTAAGTGTTCTTGACGAGCTGCTGCGTGATGGTCGAGCCGCCCTGCTTGAAGTCCTGCTCCTCCTTGCCCCAGCTGAAGGCGGCGCGGGCGATGCCCCAGAGGTCGACGGGGCCGTGCTCGAAGAAGCGCCGGTCTTCGATGGAAAGAATCGCGCGCGCGAGCAGGGGCGGGATTTCGTCGTAAGAGAGCGCGGCGCGGTCTGTGGTCTTCTCCGCGGCGTCGATGGTGAGCGGCTCGGGCGCGAGCGCGTAGGAGTCGAGCGCCACGCCGTCGCCGTCGATGGAAGCTATCTGTCCGCGGCGGTCAAGTTGGATGCGGACGACGCCGAAGTCCTGCGCCGACGATTCGTCGCCCGTGTTGTTGGGACGAATCTCGACCGCGTCGTCTTCCGTCCGGAAGCGTCCGTTCCAGACGCGGCTCGCCTCTCGGTCAACGTAGCCGGCTCGCCGGAGTATCTCGGAGAGACGCTCCGCCGTCATCCTCTGGCCGGGGCGCAAGACGCGCGGCGCGGCGTAGATTCCGGCGCGGCTCGTCAGGTAGCCGGAGGCCAGACGGCGGTCAACGATCTTCGAGTAGTGTGAGTAAAGATATGCGAAGGCCGCGGTCGTGGCGATGACGGAGACTATCGAGAGCGCGGCGACGACGCGCAGCGCGCGTGCGATGAAGAGACGAAGGCGCGTGCGCGGCTGGCGGCGCGAGCGCGTGCCGGCGAAGAGTTGCGCGCGCCTGAGTGCGGGCGTTCGCGCGCGCTTGTGTGCCGCTTGTGGCTCGTTCGCCATCCTCTCCCTTCGTCCGCGCGCGACACCCCGACCGCGGAGGCGCTTAAGACGCACGCCCCCGATGCCGAGGGGTTCGATTCCCTTACGCGTATCAGGACTAAATGACTAATCGGCACGAAATTCTCGTTTAAGAATCGGGGCGGGAGGCCGTGCGGAGAGAGAGACCGCCCGCGTCTAACTCTTCGCCTCAGCCGAACACCTGCGAGAATGCCGCCGTCGAGACGGCGAGCGTAATCATAAGCATGATGATTGCGAGCAGCTTCATGAAATCGTCGGCCACTTCCTTCATCGCCCTGTCCCCTCCTCGTTCTTAAAACTTCCTCCCCACATACTCAGCAACGACCATGCCGACGAGAGAGAGCGGCTTCACACTTTCTCTTCCGACCCTCTAAGCCGCGACTCGGTAAAGATTTAAAAATTTCGACGGCGTTCAAGCGCGAGCGCGGCGGCGCGTGGCCCTCGCCCGCTTTCAATACAAGGACGCGGGCGCGATGACGAGGCTGCGCGTTTTGAAACGAGTCAGAGAAAATCAGAGGCGGAGGCCCGACCGTGAAGAAGTCTTTAGTCTTTCGCGGCTTGCCTGTCGCGTGTGCGACGGAAGGAGAACCAGCCGGGGTCTTCTGCGGGCTGGGGTTCGAGCAGCTCTCGGATGGCCGGGAGTGCGGCGCGCGCTGACTCGACGCCAGCCTCGATGAACTCTCCGGCGCGTCCCATCTCGTCCCAGCGGAGATGGCCGACCGCGGGGCTGATGACGACATCGGCCAACTGCCGCTGGTACTCGACGGCCGTGTGCTGCGCGACGATGAAGGACTGCAAGAGCACGCCGACGACCGAAGTGGGCGGCCCCATGAACTTCGCGCCCTCGTAGTTCACGTCCACCGCGACGACCACTTCAGCGCCGAGCGAGCGCGCGACCGACGAAGGCAGGTTGGCGACGAGTCCGCCGTCAACGAGCTGTCGCCCCTGCGCGTCGGTAACGGGCACGTACCAGCCGGGCACTGCGCAGCTCGCGCGGATGGCGAGGGCGAGGTCGCCCGCGTCGCGCATGACGACCGCCGCGCCCGTGTGCAGGTCTGTGGCGACGGCGGCAAAGGGGATTGGCAAATCCTCGAAGCGTGTGAAGGGGAAGCGCGCGCGGACGTACTCTTCGAGGCGCGCGTTCGACTGGACGCCGAGGCGCGAGAGTGTGGCCCGACCGAGGTCGCGCCAGCGCAGGCTGCGTCCGATCTTCTCGATCTCTTCGAGCGGCATCCCGGCGGCCAGCGCGCCGCCGACGATTGCGCCCGCCGAAGTTCCGGCCACGCAGTCGACGCGGATGCCGGCCTCCGCCAAGACCTTCAGCACGCCGACGTGCGCGATGCCGCGCGCCGCGCCGCCCGAAAGCGCCAGCCCCACGCGCGGCCTCTCAACCCTTTTTGAATCCTTGCGCCACATAAAACTGCTGCTGTTGCTTGGATGTACGAAGGCGGCGAGAGGAACGCTCGCGCTCGCGCGCCGCGCTGGTTGGCCCACTCACCAGGGGTTTTTGTAGAGATGCAAGAGCCCTCTGCCCCACTGCACGAACTGCTGAACGTTTTCAGGGCTCACGGCGACGTTCTCCTGATAAAAGAAGAGCTGGTCTGCGCCGCCGTCCGTGCTCAAGCGAGGGTTCGTCTCGTAGAAAGCGAGCAGGCGATCACTAAAGGTGCGGCGGATCGCCGACTCGTCCTGCCCGCGCAGGAGGTATTGTTTTGAGAATTCGGGGCGCTGTGCGAAATCTATGTCCTGATAGCCGAACGCGCCGAATACTTTATGCAGAACGTTTTCGGGGCGCAAGGAGAAGGAGGGCAGGCTCAGGTCTCTGGACTGAAAGTAGGCGACCGTCTGGTAGTGACGCTGGCGGTGCTTGCCGTGGCCCGTCACGTAAGTGTAATCGAAGACGGCCGCGCGGCCTCCGTCCACCTCTCCGTACAGCATGTTTTCTATCTTCCTTGAGTGGCCCTGCGAGAAGAGATAATAAGTTCCGAGATTGGGAATCATCGAAAAAGAGGCGTCATCATCCGTAAAGGCCCAACCCATCTGAGCGGCCACGGACTGCAACATGCGCCTGCGCTCCTCGGCCAGCCGCCTGGCCCGTACGAAGAGCCACACCATCAGGCCGATGAAGAGGACTGGTATCAGGAAGATGAAGCC
>JALZHC010000036.1:632-12673 GCA_030914105.1 Acidobacteriota bacterium | reverse complement strand
GGAACGAGGTCGCCGACTCGCCGACGTCGCCCGGCATCGCGCTCGTGCCGCGCGAGCGTCCCGCGCCGGTCGGGTCGGTCGTGCTCGCGTCGGTCGCGTGCGTCTGCGCGCGGCGCGCGCGCGGCTCCAGGCCGAGAGAGGCGCGCAGCTCTTCTATAAGCTCGCCCGCCGTCTGCGGTCGGTCGCCGCGATCCTTCGCCATCGCACGCGCGACGCCGCGGCTGAAGTCTTCGGGCACGCCGGGCACGAGGCTGCTGAGTGAAGGCAGCGTCTCGGAGACGTGCTTCTGCCGAAGCTCGGAGAGCGTGCGACCGCCCAGAGGCTTCCGGCCCGCGACCAGCTCGAAGAAGATGACGCCGAGCGAGTAGATGTCCGTGCGCCCGTCAACTTCCGGGTTGCCGTCGCGCGGCATCTCGCCCCACTGTTCGGGCGACATGTAATAAGGAGTGCCGAGTATCTGGCCGGCGACCGTCAAAGACGTGGCGCTGGCCGCGTGCACGTCGCCCGCGCCGACCATCTTGGCGATGCCGAGGTCTAAGACCTTGATGACGGTGTGGCCGCGGTCGTCCGCGCCGAGCATGATGTTTTCGGGCTTGAGGTCGCGGTGGACGACGCCGCGCGCGTGCGCCGCGTCGAGCACGTCGGCTACGGGTTCGAGGACTTCGAGCGCCGCGGCGGGAGTGAAGCGACCGCGCCGCTTCAGCTCCGTGTCGAGCGTGTGCCCCTCGACGTACTCCATGACCATGTAGATCATTCCGTCGCTGCCGGCGGAGAGGTCGTAGACGGTGACGGAGTTCGGGTGGCGGAAGGCGCGCGCGGCCTGCCCCTCGCGCTGGAAGCGTTTGAGCCACTCCGAGTTGGTGCGCATCTCGGAGCGCAAAGTCTTGATGACGACCTGGTCGCCCAAAAGTATGTGGCGCGCGCGGTAGACCGCGCCCATGCCGCCCTGCGCGATGAAGCCCTCGACCTTGTACTTGCCGTCGAGCACGCGCCCGACGAATGATTCGGGCGACTCCTGCAACACCTCGCCGTCCACGGGGCAGAAGGACTCGGTGTCTGGGAACGTCTTATTGCATGCGGCGCAGAACTTCATTTTGGAGTTCGTCTCGTCAGTCCCGAAGAAGCCCGCGAAAGGTCAACGAGGGCGGGCGGCCTCGAAGCCGTCTGGGAGATTCGCAGTCTAGCACGCTCAAACGCGCCTGTGAAATTAAGATGGTCGGGGTCTCTTCAAACTTGAGCTTGGAGTGCGTTGAAGTTAACCACAGAGGGAATACAGAGGGGTACAGAACCGCGAGCGGAAGCCTCGCGGGTCACCGGAAGGATGAAGGCGGAAGGCGGAAAGATGAAGTGAAAGCAGTAAGCCTTCCCTTCATCGTTAATCATTCATCCTTGCTCTCGCACCCGCTCGCTACCGCTCGCGGTACTGTAAAACGTGTCCCCTGCGCCTGCGGCGGTGAGTTTAATATTTCGCCTGATTTCAGGTCTGAACAGACGGGGCCGCGCCCTCCTCGTCCCTTGTTTTCAAGCAACGAAAAAGCCGTTTGCCCAATCAAAATAAGGCCCGCGCCCGCCTGAAGGGCCGGCGGCGCTTTCGACAGATTACCCTCCCGAATCCACGTGCGAAGGCGTTCCCCCGCCGACGGCGCGCGCGCAGGGGCGGTGAGGCCATGAACCTGAACTCGTTTCTGGAGAGGCGCTCCAGACCCTTCCATTTCGTCGCCGGACTACTGCTGGTCTTCCTGCTTGGCGTCGCAGACTACCTCAACGGCCCGGACGTTTCGCTCATCATCTTCTACGCCGTGCCGGTCTTCCTCGCCTCCTGGTACGTGGGCCGTCGCGCGGGACTATGGATGTGCGCGGCGAGCGGGCTAGCCTGGCTCGCCAGTGCCTACGCGACCACAGAGCATTTCACAAGCCCCGTCATCCCCTACTGGAACGCGGCTGTTCGCTTCGGCTTCATGCTCATCCTCGCGAGCCTCGTCGCCTCCTTCAAACGCTCGCTCGAACAAGAGCGCGAGCTTGCGCGCACGGACTACCTGACGGGCGCTTTGAACGGCAGGTCTTTCGGCGAGCTGGCCGCCGCCGAGATCGAGCGCGCGCGCCGCCACTCTCACCCTTTCACAGTCGCCTTCCTCGACGTGGACGACTTCAAGCAGGTCAACGACCATCACGGCCACAGTGCCGGCGACCGTCTGCTGAAGACCGTGGCCGACACGACGCGCCGGAGCCTGCGCGCCGTCGACTCCGTGGCACGTCTCGGCGGCGACGAGTTTGCAGTCCTCATGCCTGAGACCGGCGCGGCGTCTGCGCAGGTCGTTATCCGACGCGTCCGCCGCCGGCTCGTCGAGGCCGCGCGCAAAGAGGGACTGCCCGTTACCTTCAGCATCGGCGTCGTCACATGGGACGCGCCGCCCGCCTCCGTCGACGAGATGCTGCGCGCCGCCGACGCGCTCATGTACACGGCCAAGCGCCTCGGCAAGAACACAGTCCGCCACACCGTCTCGAACGCGCCCGCCAACGCCGCATAAACTTTACGGGTCGAGAACTCCGACCTCCGCGCCCACCGCTAACGATTGCCGGACGATGCCGCCCGCGGGGAAGTCATCAACTAAAATCGTGTTAATAATGGCGCCACTTCGGGTATTATCCGGCAAGCGTTGCGGTTGAATAAAAGTTAGATGCTCGCTCTACACCGGAGACGCGAAGCATGAGCCTACGAATCACGCTCGTCTGCCTCGCCGTCGGGGCCGCCACCGAAGCCTTATCCTCCTGGCAGAGGCTATGGGTCTATAACCCTCCCTGGCTGCGCGCCGCCGGCGTGCTGGTCGTCTACGGACTCATCTTCGGCTGGATGTCAACGGCACTGGCCGGCTACCCGGCGCTCTGGCGGTTCGCCGCCGGGGCCGCGTTCGGCGTCGCCTACGAGGCCGCCAACCTGGCCGTCTTCCGGTTCTGGTCGTTCCCTCAGCAGCGACTCCTGTTCCTGCGCGGCCCCGTCGCGTTGGCGTTGGGCGCGGGCATCCCTTGGGGATTGCTGCCAATGGTAGCGCCTCTGGCGAGGTGAGTGTTATATCGAGGCCGCACGGAGCGCGAGCGGCGCTGCTTTCGTCCGCGGGACTCGGATGATTGCGACGCCCGCGCGCCCGTCTAATTCGGGCTTGAGGCGCTGACACAATGCGCGAAGAAGTATGGAATCGAGGGACGGAGTAAGTCCGACGCCATATGCGGAGTTGAATAGTGTGCTGGGCGTCCTGTTGGACGGCGTCCGGGATGTCCTGGGCGCGAATTTTGTCGGGGTCTATCTGCAAGGCTCTTTCGCGGTGGGTGATTTCGATCTCCACAGTGACGTGGACTTCATCATCGTCACCGCGGAAGAGCTATCCGACAAACAGTTGGACGCTTTGCAGGTCATGCACGAGCGCGTCTACAGCCTCGAATCTCCTTGGGCGCAGCATCTGGAAGGCTCCTATTTCCCGAAGAAGGTTCTGCGAGACGCTTCTGAACGCGGAAAGAAACTCTGGTACCTCGACCACGGCGCGCGTTCGCTCATCAAAGACGCGCACTGTAACACCAACGTTGTTCGTTGGGTGGTTCGTGAGAAAGGCGTACACTTGGCCGGCCCTCCGCCGAACACGCTCGTCGAGCCGATCCCGGTCGAAGCTCTGCGCGGGGAAATGTTGGAAGAGATCAACGGCTGGGGCGGGGAGATTCTGGCCAATCCGGAGCGTTACAAAAACCACTTCTATCAGACCTTCATCGTTTTGAACTATTGCCGGATGTTGCACGACCTGCACACGGGGTTCCCCGGCTCCAAGCTCGCGGGGGCCGAATGGGCGAAGGCCAACCTGGAGCCTTCCTGGGCGGCGTTAATTGACCGCGCCTGGGACGGTCGCCCCGACCCGGCCCGCTCCGTCCGAAGGCCCGCCGACCCTGAAGACTTTGAAAGCACTCTGAGATTCGTCAAACACGTCATCGAAGAGAGCGCGCGTTACTCTTCACAGCGCGCCTGACAACGGCCTGCGTCTGACGCGCAGTAAGCGCGCCTCTCATCCTCAATCATTCGTGCCGCGACGCTCGCCGAGGTAGACGCGCTCTGCGTAGTCGCGCACCATCCGGTCGCTGTTGAAGGCCGGGGCAAGGGTGCGTATGGCGTGGCGCGTCATCTCGATCCAGCGGTGCGGCAGGCCCGCGTCGTCGCGCTCATAGAAGGCGGGCACGACCTCAGTTTCGAGCAGATGATAGAGCGACTCGGCATCGCGCGCGTCCGACTCCTCGGTCGTCTCGCCGAGCACGTCCTCGCCCACGGCCCAGCCGTTGCGCCCGTCGTAGCCTTCGAGCCACCAGCCGTCTAAGACCGAAAGGTTCAGGCCGCCGTTCAACGCGACCTTCTCGCCGCTCGTGCCCGAAGCTTCGAGCGGGCGGCGCGGGACGTTCAGCCACACGTCGACGGATTGCACGAGCTGGCGCGCGACCTCCTGATCGTAGTCCTGAAGGAAGACCGCGCGCTGCGAGACTTCCGCGTCGAGTTCCCACAAGGCCAACTGCTGAAGGATGAGCTTCGCGCCCTGATCCTGCGGGTGCGCCTTGCCGGCGAAGACGAACTGCACGGGGCGCGCAGAGTCGAGGATGATGCGGCGCAGGCGCGCGGGGTCTGAGAGCAGGAGTCCCCAGCGCTTGTAGGCGGCGACGCGGCGCGCAAACCCGATGGTCAGCGCGTCTTCGTCGAACATCGAGAGCGCGGACTCGGCGTAGGCCGAAGGCTCGTGCTGTTGCAGGCGCGCGCGGTAGACGCGGTCGCGCACGAAGGCCACGAGCCGCCGCTTCATCAGGCGGCGAACCTTCCAAAGCTCCTCGTCCGGTATCAGCTCGACCGCCGCGGCCCACGCGCCGGCGTCGTGGAGCACGCGCGTCCAGTCGCCTCCGACGTGCTCCTCGAAGAGCGCGCGCAGCAGCGGCGAGACCCACGTCGGCGCGTGGACGCCGTTCGTCACATATTGAATCGGCACCTCGGCCACGTGGCGCTCCGGCCACATCTTGTTCCAAAGCTCGCGCGAGACCTCGCCGTGCTTGCGGCTCACGCCGTTCGACGAGCGGCACATCCGCAGCGCAAGCGGGGTCAGGCCGAACAGCTCCGACTCGTCTGCGGTGTTGACGCGACCGAGGCCGAGGAACTCTTCGCGCGTGAGTCCGAGCTGACGCCAGTAGTCTTCGCCGAAGCAGCGCTCGATGAGCGGGGCGACGAACTCGTCGTGGCCGGCGGCGACGGGCGTGTGCGTCGTGAAGGCGCAGCCGCGTCGCACCTCGCGCGCAGCCTCCGCGAAATTCTCGCCGCGCTCGGTTCTCTCGCGCGCAAGCTCAAGCGTGAGGAAGGCCGAATGGCCTTCGTTCAGGTGGAAGACGTGCGGCTCGATGCTGAGCCGGCGCAGGAGTCGAACGCCGCCCAGCCCCAGCACCATCTCCTGCACGCAGCGCGTCTCGCGGTCGCCGCCGTAGAGGTGACCCGTGATGAGCCGGTCAATCTCGTCGTTTCCTTCGACGTTCGTGTCGAGCAGGTAGAGCGGCACGCGGCCAACGTCGGCGCGCCAGGCACGCACGCGCACCGTGCGCCCGCGCATCTCAAGCTCGACGAGAACCGGCTCGCCTTCATCATTGCGCACGAGCCGCAGCGGCAGGTCGGCGACGTTAATCGTCGAGTAGGTCTCCTCCTGCCAGCCATCGCGTCGCAGGCGCTGGCGGAAGTAGCCGTGGTGGTAGAGCAGGCCGACGGCGACGAGCGGAAGGCCGAGGTCGCTGGCAGACTTCAGGTGGTCGCCGGCGAGTATGCCGAGGCCGCCGGAGTAGAGCGGAAGCGAATGGTGCACGCCGAACTCGGCGCAGAAGTAGGCCACGGGGCGCTCGCGCGTGATCTCGCGCGCGTGTGCGGCGGCCCAGGTTTGCGCGCCCGCGTTCATGTAGGCGTCGAAGCCCGCGGCGAGTTGACGGACGCGCGCGATGTAGACCGGGTCGGTCGCCATGCGCATCAGGCTGTTCTGCGAGATGACGCGCAGCAGACGCCGAGGGTTGTGCTCGCACGCGTCCCAGACCTCCTGGTCGAGGTCGCGGAAGACGGACGCGCCGTCCGGGTTCCAGCTCCACCAGTAGTTCCAGGAGACGCGCGCCAGCGCCGCAATCGTTTCGGGCAGAGCGCCGTCGCCCGCCTCTTCAAAAGTCGGCCCGACCTCACTCATCGTCTGAACCATTCTTCTCTACCGGGTGGCCCGCCGCCGCGGGCAAAAAAATTCCGCCCGGCGGCGAGGGCTATGTCGCCTCGTCGCGGCGGACGGCTCGGCCCTTTAAGGCTCGAACGTATGATTGCGCAGAAAGAGTTCCGCGTCCGCCTGCGAAAAGAAGACGAGCTGCACCTCCGCGAGCGCGGCGTTGCCGCCGAGGAACTCTTTGATGGCCGCGGAGGCGACGCCCGCGGCCTGCTCGCGCGGGTAGCCGAACGCGCCCGTCGAGATCGAAGGGAAGGCCACGCTTTGAAGCCCGTGCTCGGCGGCCAGCGCGAGCGAGTTGTGGTAGCACGCCGCCAGCAGCTCAGCCTCGCGCCCGCCCTCAAATCCCCAGACCGGCCCGACCGTGTGAATCACGTAGCGCGCGGGCAGAAGTCCCGCGGTCGTGATGACGGCCTCGCCCGTGGGCAGCCCTTCGGGGTAGAGCGTGCGCCGAATCTCCACGCACTCTTCAAGGATGCTCGGCCCGCCCGCGCGGTGTATCGCGCCGTCAACACCGCCGCCGCCCAGGAGACTGCTGTTGGCCGCGTTGACGATGGCGTCCGAAGCCAGGCGCGTGATGTCGCCGACGGCGACGCGGACTCGCCCGGCGAGGAAGACGGCCTTAGTTTGTTGTTGCAACGAAGTTTCCACTGAACCGCAGAAAGATACACGGGGGAAGGGTCTGAGGCAAATGGCCGAAGGGAGGCGCGAGGCTTTGGCCGGCGAATCAGGCCCGTCTCCACAACCCCGTCCAACGTGCGCGACTTGATGCCGGGAGCGCTGGCCTTCAGCTTGAGTTAGGTCGAGTCCTCTTCGGAGGCGGTCGCGCGCGGCTCGATGCTGATCTCGTCGAACATGTCCTGACGACGGAGCGCCTCGGCCACGCCGCGCGCCTTGTGCTCGGTGAGCGGGTGTTCGGGGTCGAGGCTGGCGATCTCAAACACCCCTTCGTCAACCATCTCGACGCCGAGCTGGCCGAGCGTGACGCCGGGCGCAACCTCCATCTCTTTGAGGTTGTGTATGCGGAAGCGCCCCGTCTGCTCGACCCAATCCTCTATGAAGGGGTCGCGCAGTGCGTGCTCGGCCTCGGACACGTCGAGGTAGGAGCCTTCGACGATCAGGCAGTATTCGCTCGAATTCCCTTTCATGGCGTGCGTGAGCCTTTAGCGGCAGGCCGCGCGCGAGGTGGCGGCTCGCCGAACGCACTTTACCACCGACGGACGCGTGTTGACAAAATTTTTTATGACTCAGAACAGGGCTTCCTTCGTGACCTTCACGAATGCCTTCGTGCCCTCTATGGTTAAGAAAGACTGTTTTAACCACAGAGGTCGCTGGAGGTCTTCACAGAGGGCACGAAGGTCATACCCGCGAAGAAGAAAGCGCCGACGGGAGCGTGAATGTTCCCGTCGGCGCTGAAGTCGAAGGCGTGCGGACTCCGGCTTTAGTAGGCCCTGTCGCCCTGCTCGTTGAGCGTCCTCGTCAGGCGCTCGAAGTATGCGTCGAAGGTGACGAAGCTCGTACCCTGGAAGAAGGCTCGCCCGCCCGTCTCGTCCGAGACGCGGTTGAGCGCGCTCTGGCCGAGGCTGACGGCAAACTGGTTCCGGCTCGTCAAGCCGACCGTGGGCGCGTAGAAAGAGTAGACCGCGACTTCGCGCCGCTTCGCCTCGCGCACGGCGCGCTGGAGGTCTACGGAGTCAACCGAGGACGCGAAGTCGAAGCCGCGCGAAGTGTCCAGCCCGTCGGAGACGAGGAGGACGGCGTTGCGGTTCTGTGTGTCGGCGGGGAACATTCGAATCGCGTCGCGCAGCTCGACGTAAGGGTTGTAGGGCGAGACTGCGGTCGAGCCTGCGGGGATGCGCAGCGCGCGGCTCGCCGCCGCGAGGTCAGTCGTGAAGGGCTGACGCACCTGCAGAGAGCCGGAGCGAACATATGCGACCATCACGCGCGAGCCTTCGGGGAGCGTGCGTATGAACTCACCCGTCTCCCGAAGCTCGTTGCCGACGCGCGGCACGAGGTCGTCCTGAATGAGCACGGCGAGGTCGAGCGGCCTGCGCACGCGCGACGACGCGGAGGTCTTGGCGGCCTGCGAGTTCTTGCCCGCCTGCTTCGACTGTGCGGACGCCGGCACGAACGACATGCAGAGCGCGGCGACTGCGGCGAGAGCGAGCGCCGCGAAAAGAGAGTTGGACTTCTTCATAACAATTCCTCCCAAGCCCCGAAACTGACGCGCGGGGCAGGCGGCCAAAACCTTCGAGCCGTAAAGAGAGCGCGCCGTGAATGCTCGCGCGCTCCGCAACGGTGCCGGCCCGCCGTCGGCGAGGCCGTTCAGGTTTTTGACGTGTCTTTCGATGCTCCCTTTCCTCAGAACGTTGGCCTGCGTTTTCGTCGCAGGCCGTACAGAACCGCGAGCGGTTTGCACAACCGGGAATAAAAACTGTTGCCGTCGGCTTTTCTTATCGGGCGCTGCACGTTGGGGTTGACCGGGCGACGTTGAGGTGCTAAGCACAGTCTGACTTAATTTAAAGTGAGCCCGAAGGCATCGAGAGTCGGTCGCCTGGTCTCTAAGGCTCTGGGGACTAAAAAATGAGAAAGTGGTTTGCACTCGCGCTCGCCGTCGCCGTCCTGGCGGCCCTGGCCGTCGCCGCCGTCGCGTTCAGGGGACGCGGCGTGCGTGGGCCTGACGCTGCGGGGAAGATTGAGACAGCGGGCGGCGAAGCGCCGTTCGTCGGGGGCGGTGTGCGTGCGCCGGTCGTCGTCGAGCTGTTCACGTCCGAAGGTTGTTCGAGCTGCCCTCCAGCAGACGCCTTGCTCGCGCGCCTGGACAAAGAGCAGCCGGTCGAAGGGGCCGAGGTCATCGCGCTCGCGCAGCACGTCGACTACTGGAACAACCTCGGCTGGGCCGACCCCTTCTCCGCACACGAGTTCAGCGAGCGGCAGAGCGAATACGCCGCGCACTTCGGCGGCGATAGCGTCTACACGCCGCAGATGGTCGTTGACGGCGGCGCGGAGTTCCCCGGCAGCAACAGCGGCAAAGCTCTGGACGCAATCGCGCGGGCCGCGCGCGAGCCGAAGGCGGAAGTCAGCCTTGAGCGCGTGGCCGATCAGGCCGACGCGGGCGATGCGCTCCGACTGTCCGTGCGTATCGTGCGCCTGCCGAAGCTGACGGACGGCGACACGGCGGATGTGCTCCTGGCCGTCACGGAGAGCGGCCTTTCGTCCGACGTTGCGCGCGGCGAGAACGCCGGGCACAGGCTCATGCACGCGGGCGTCGTGCGCAGTCTGACGAAGCTCGGCTACCTGAGCGCGGCCACTCCCCCGTTCGCCGACGAGCCTCTGGTCGCGCTCGACAAGGGCTGGCGGCGCGAGAACCTGCGCGTCGTCGTCTTCCTGCAAGAGCACACGAGCAAGCGCGTCGTCGGCGCGGCGGCCATCAAGCTGTTCGGCTAAGGTTGTTGGAGGAGTTAGTGCGAAAGCTTTAACCGCGGAGGACGCGAAGAAGGCGCAAAGACCGCAAAGAATTCTTTCGCGTCCTTCAACGCTTCTTCGCGTCCTTTGCGGTCAGGCCCGTCGCGTCGCCTAAATCCGCCGCGCGCGTGCGGCACGTAACTTCACTTCATCCGGCATCGCCAGCCGGAGCGATTCTTATGCTGATAAAGAAGCCGGACGACATCAAGGCGGGCGAGGTCACGGACAAGAAGGTCTACTTGAACCGGCGACTCTTCCTGCGCGGCGCTGTGCTCGCCGCCTCGACCGTCGCGACGGGCCTCGTCTACCGACGCCTGCTCGCGCCCGAAATAGAGCTGCCCAACCCGCAGGGCAAGGCCGCGCCCGGCTCGCAGTCCGCGACGAAGCAGTGGGGCCTGCCCGGCGAGGAGGCGACGCCGTATCAGCAGATCACGACCTACAACAACTTCTACGAGTTCGGCACGGACAAATACAGCCCCGCGCGCTACGCGCAGAAGTTGGTCACGCGCCCCTGGACGGTCTCGGTCGAGGGAATGGTTAAGGAGCCGAAGGTCTTCGACCTCGACGAGCTGACGCGCCTCTTCCCGCCGGAGGACAGAATCTACCGGCACCGCTGCGTCGAGGGCTGGTCAATGGTCATCCCCTGGCTCGGCTTCCCGCTCGCGTCGCTCATCAAACTCGTCGAGCCGCAGGCGAGCGCGCAGTACGTCCTCTTCGAGACGGCGAACGACCCCAAGGCGCGAGGCATCCCGCAGACCGACGCGCTCACGTGGCCCTACGTCGAGGGCCTGCGGCTCGACGAGGCTCTGAACCCGCTGGCCCTTCTCTCGACCGGAATCTACGGCGAGCCGCTGCTGCCGCAGAACGGCGCGCCCGTTAGGCTGGTCGTCCCCTGGAAGTACGGCTTCAAGAGCATCAAGTCAATCGTGCGCATCAAGCTCGTGGATAGGATGCCGACGACGACCTGGGTCAGAGAAGTGCCCAGCGTCTACGGCTTCTTCTCGAACGTCAACCCCGCGGTTGATGTGCTCCGCGCGCAGGCCACAGAGCAGCGCATCGGCGAGTGGGGCCGCCGCCAGACGCTCCCCTTCAACGGCTACGCCGAACAGGTCGCGCACATGTACGACGGGATGGACTTGGCTTATTACCATTAAGTGATAAGTGAAGAGTGATAAGTGATCAGAGGAGTCTGAGAGTCGGGAGTCTGAGAGTCAGGAGTCAAAGGCAAGTGGTCTTGACTCCAGACTTTGAGACTCCTGACTCGCGACTCCGCCTTATCACTTATCACTCATCACTTATCACGGCTTTTATGAAGGACATAAAATTCTACAAGCTCGTCGTCTTCGTCAACGCGCTCGTGCCGCTGGCGCTGCTCGCGTGGGACTGGGCGCGCGGGCAGGCGGGGGCGAACCCCTTTGACTTCGTGACGCGGACGACGGGCACGCTGACCCTCGTCTTCCTCGTGCTGACGCTGGCCGTCACGCCGCTGCGCAAAGTGTCCGGCGTGCAATGGCTGATACGCTTCCGACGCACGCTCGGCCTCTACGCCTTCTTCTACGGCTCGCTCCACCTTCTGACTTACGTCTGGTTCGTCAACTCCTTCAACCTGCGCGCCATCGTCGAGGACGTGGCGAAGCGCCAATTCATACTCTTCGGCATGCTCGCCTTCTTCACGATGCTGCCGCTCGCCGTCACTTCGACCGACAAGATGATCAAGCGGCTCGGCGGCAAGCGCTGGCAGAAGCTCCACCGTCTGACTTACGTCTCGGCCTGCGCGGGCGTCCTTCACTACTACCTGCTCGTCAAGTCCGACACGCGCAAGCCGCTCCTCTTCGCCGCCGCCGTCGCGCTCCTGCTCGGCTACCGACTCTTCAACTCCTACACGAAGGGGCCGAAGGCGCGTCCGCTCTCGCTCACGCAGCAGTCGCCGCGTTGAGCCGACCGGCGCAGACGGTCACGGAGCGCGCCGCCTCGCCGGGGAGTTCGCGGGAGAAGTAAAAAGCCGGCACGCCCAAACGGTTCGCGCCGGCCTTTATCGCTCGCTACGTGTTGAGAGCTACGGGCGACCGCGCCCGTGGCCGACTCCGCGGCCCACGCCCATGCCGCGTCCGACGCCGAGGCGTTCGCCCCTCACGCCGGGGTCGTTGCGGCGGAAGATCGTGCCGCTGTCGTTCCTGTCATGTCTCCTGAAGATGTCGGCGACGCCGTCGTTCCTCCCCACGCCATAGTGATGACTGTGCGACCAGCCGACGTGACGCCCTCTCGTCCAACCCAGGTGTCGACCGTTGTCATGCCTGAGCAGCCTGCTGTGACGGTGGTGCG
>JALZHC010000036.1:0-622 GCA_030914105.1 Acidobacteriota bacterium | reverse complement strand
CTCCGCGGCCCACGCCCATGCCGCGTCCGACGCCGAGGCGTTCGCCCCTCACGCCGGGATCGTTGCGGCGGAAGATCACGCCGCTGTCATTCCTGCGATGTCTCCTGAAGATGTCGGCGACGCCGTCATTTCTCTCCACGCCGTTGTTCCTCTCCACGCCGTAGTGATGGCTGTGCGACCAGCCGACGTGACGCCCTCTCGTCCAACCCAGGTGTCGACCGTTGTCATGCCTGAGCAGCCTGCTGTGACGGTGGTGCGGCTTGGCGCTCGCGCCGACGGCGAGCAGCGCGACGAAGACGAGTGCGCAAATCGTCCGCGTCAGTGTACGAATTTCAACTCTCATCCCTTCATTCCTCCGAACTTAACTTGTTCCAACGGGAGAGCTTCGACAAACCGCCTGACTTGAATACCATGCCTCGGTCAAGCTTTTGGCAAACGTGGTGCCAACCGGGAAAGAGAGGTCGGAGGTCAGAGGTCAGTGAAAGCCGCTGGCAACGCCTCCTGCGAGGGACACATGCGGCACGGCGAACGTAAAAACTGACCTCCGACCTCCGACCTCCGACCTCCGTTTTTGTCTTCCTTCCCCGCTTGCGAAACGGCCCGCGGGTCGCGTAAATTACCC
>JALZHC010000913.1 GCA_030914105.1 Acidobacteriota bacterium | reverse complement strand
GTGCGGGAGTGTTCCGGTCTGTTGACTCTTCCATCGCCCGCCGAGCCGCCTTACTTCTCAACCGGGCGCGCGAGTCCGACGGCGGCGAGCGCGCGGCGCACGAGCCAGACGGGGCCGACGACGAGGTAGACGGGGTTGCGGAAGAAGGCCGGGCTGTTGCCTTCGATCCAATGGCCGACGAACTGGAAGACCCAGCCCACGACGAAGAGCGCCAGCGCCCAACGCCAGTTCCAGAAGAAGAGCGGCAGGCTGACGACGATCAGCGGGATGCCGATTGAATGACTCAGACGGTTCAGCGGGTGCTGGTGCTTCGCCTTGTAGTTCTCGACGAAAGAGGTCTGCATAGACACCTCCGAAAGCCGTGAATGGTAAATCGTAAATCGTCAATAGTGGTTGCGCGTAAGACCGCCGTGCATGGTAAACCGCAGCCGCGCCCGCCCACAACAACAACTATTCACGATTTACGATTTACCATTCACGGCTTTTGAGCGTCCCACACGTCGAGGAAAATCTCCATCGTGCCGCCGCAGACCATCCCCTCCTCGCTGGCCTCGTCGGCGGTGAGGCTGAAGCGGTGGAGCGCGGGGCGGCCCGTCCTCATCGCCTCGCGCGCCTCGGCCCAGACCTCGGCCTCGACGCAGCCGCCGCCCACAGTGCCGGCCACCGCGCCGCCCTCGAAGAAGAGCATCTTCGCGCCGCGGCGTTGCGGCGTGGAGCCGCGCGTGTGCGCCACGGTCGCCAGGACAACGCGCTCGCCGCGCGCGCACGCCTCCTCGATCAGACGGTAAAGCTCAAGCTGCGGGATGGTAGACATGAAAAGCAAGGATGAAGGATGAAGGCGGAAGGATGAAAGCGCAGTTATCAAACTTGTGTCTTTCCTTCATCCTTCATCCTTCCGCCTTCATCCTTAGTTTGGTGGTTGCGCGGGCGTCGGCGTCGGGCTGGGCTGGGGCGTCGCGTTGGTGTTCGCGCTGTTCGTCGTGTCCGCGCCCACGCCCTGCTGTTGGTCGGCGGCGTCTACGCGCTGACGCAATTTCTCAACCTGGGCTTCGGCGCTGGCGACCGCGGCTTCCAGGTGCGTGCGGCTGCTGGCGAGCAGTTCGAGTTGTTTGTTGATGCGGTCGCGCTCGCGCTCAAGGCTCTTCTGAATCGAGTCGCGGACAGCGGAAGGGTTGAGCGAGCCGACGCCCGCGGCGCGCAACTGGATCACGTCGGGCTGAAGCTCGTAGTCGATCTGCGAAAGGCGCTCCTGATACTGCGCCTCTTTGTCGGCCACGTCGCGCAGTTGCGCGCGCAGGTTTTCGGCGAACTGCTCGGCGCGCGTCAGCCTTTCCAGGTCGTACATGGCGTGCTGGTCGGTCTTCATCTGGTTCAGCTCGCCGTGGAGCTTCTCGACCTGCGACGAGAGGTCTTTGACCGTGCCGCGCAACTGCTCGTTCTCGGCCTGCGTGTTCGAGTTCTGCCGCGAGCCGGAAGTGCGACGCGGCGTCGTCTGCTGCTCGTCGGCGGTGCTGACGACGCTCGGCTCATCCGGGAGCGCGGGCGTCGCCACGGGCTGTGGGCGCGTCGGGTGCGACGTGCGCCGAGACGTGCGCTTGCGCCGCTGCTGCGAGTGCGCGACCGGCAGGAGCAGCACAATAACGAGAAGCGCCAGAACTGCGCCGCCAAAAACCCGAACCAGATTCGCTCTCATCTCAACCCTCCGATACGCCGAGTGCAGAGTGATGAGTGAAGAGGAGTAGCCAGTAGTCAGTAGCAGGTAGGAAAGCAGTTGCCTTTATGCTGGCTCCTGTCTACTGTCTACTTCTTCATCACTCATCATTCTGCATTCATCACTTCCCTTTAATTACACGCCGCGCGCGGGCGTTTGTTCCCCCTCACGCCGCCTGAATCTTGAAGCTGATGTCGAGCGCGCGCGCCGAGTGCGTGAGCGCGCCGACGCTGATTAAGTCGACGCCCGCCTCCGCGTACAGACGCACGTTCTCAAGCGTGATGCCGCCCGACGATTCGAGCAGCACGCCGGGCCTGAGCTGCCGCGCGACTTCGACGAGGCGGCGCGTCTCCTCCGGCGTCTGGTTGTCGAGGAGCAGAATGTCTGCGCCCGCCTCGACGGCGTCGCGCAGGTCGCGCTCGCGCGAGACCTCGACCTCGATCTTGTGC
>JALZHC010000912.1 GCA_030914105.1 Acidobacteriota bacterium | reverse complement strand
GCGCCGCAGTTTGGGGTTGCCCGTCAGGGGCGAGGGCTTGACGTTCAGCGTGATGAGGTTGAGCGCCGCGTCCACCTTGACGATCTGGACCAACTGCCCCGGCTGCCCGTTCAACTCAAGCCCGTCGTCAATGATCTCGGCCCACTGCCCTTCCCCGAACCCAAGCGCGTCGTCCGGCCCGAGGTCGTGGACGGTTATTTCGGGGTCGTCCTTCGAGAAGTCGGTGATGGCGGTGACGACCGAGCCGTTTTCGCGCGACCACTTGTAGGTCGCGCCGACCTGCCGCAGGCGCAGGTCATTGAAGGCGACGCGCGAGACGTCAATGTCGAGCGTCAGTATCTTCGAGGAAGCGCCGAAGGCATGCCCGCCGACGACGACGCGCGGCACGGCCTTGCGCGCCATGGCCTTCGTGTCGGCAGCCGGCGCGGCGACGATGCGGGCCAGCGTCCCGTTCATCGGGTCGCTGCTCGAAAAGATTTCCACTGCCTGGCCGACCGACCAACTGCCGCCGTCAACCATGATCTGGTCGCTCTTGTTCGGGACCATCGCCGCCGGCGAACCGCCCGTGCCCTTCGCGTCCAACGGCACGCCGCCCTGATGAATCTCGACGCGGTAGAGCTGATTCTCCAGGCCGCGGTAGCCCGCACCGGGCGGGACGACGCAAGGGTTCGTGCTTCCATGCTCCACTTCGGTTCTCGCGACCAGCTTGCCGTCGCTCGCGGCCGTCACGCGGTTGTAGTCCGCGAGCGGCGCTGTCGGACAGTTGACGATGGTCTTCTTCTCGTCAACAGGCAGGAGCAGGTGTTTCACCTGCCAGACTATCTTGGCGCGCGTCGCTGTGTCGGGGCCGCCGAGGGCGACTTCGCGGATGGAGGGGTCGTCGAGCGCGGTCAGGTGGCGCTGCCACACGTCGAGGTAGACGAGGTAGAGGGCGGGGCTGCCTGCGGGCGGGGCGAAGGGCGGGGCGTTGGGCAAATCCTTCTGGCCGGTGTAGGAGGTCAGCTCCTCGTTCTCGCAGAGGATTCCGTCAACGTAATAGCGTCCCGCGCTGATTAAGAAATCGGGCAGCTTGAAATTTTTCGGCGCGCTCTGATTGCCGGGCAGGCGCTTCTCTTCGTCGCTCAGTTTGGAGATGTCCGTGACGATGTGAAAGGCCGCGCCGCCCAGGGGGCCGCCGCAGGGGCCGATGATGTCCGACGCCTCCGTCTCGGCGCGGTGGGCGACGATGTCGCCCTGCTCGTTCCAGTCGGCGTCGAGCTGCACGCGCCCCTGCTGCATGCGCACGCCGCTGAAGTGCTTGCGCGGGTCGAAGGTGTTGCGGCTGGCATCGTTTTTCATCGGGGACTCCTTCTTCGGTGGTGTGGGTTAGGTTGCGTAGAAGACGCCCGCCTCCAAGCCGAAGCGCAGGTATTCTTCGAGGCGCGCGCGCAGGTGGGCCTCGCGCTGCGGCTCGAAGAGGTCGTGGAAAGCGCCCATCTCGGCCTCGTCGTCGGCGCCCTGGCGAATCTCGGCCGGGGCGTTCGCGCTCAGTTGGCAGTAGGCCGGATCGCGGAAGCGCGTGGAGGTGAGGCGCGGGCGCACTAGCGAGTCGTCCTTTCCGGGCTGGCAGCGGTAGCGGGAGGGGACGCGCGCGCCCGGCGACAGGTAGGAGAAGCGCGCGCACCCCTCCTGCCGCCTCTCGGCCAGCACGGGCGCGACGAGCGCCTTGCGGGCGGCATCGTTTTTAAGCGCGGCGAGAAAGATCGTGTTCGACGCCAGTCGCATCACGCTCGCGCGCACCATGCCGATGACCGTGCTGTTCTCGACGCGCAGCGGCCCGCCGAAGCCGGGCGCGGACTCCGCCGCGTCCGTGCTCGCGTAGGCGAAGTTCTCTTCGGCCAGCGCGTCAACGATGCTGCTCGTGATGGAGAACTCCACGTCCGCCCCCGCGCGGACGCCGCCGACGATGCACCGGTCTATCTCGACCTGCGTGTTCGCCGAGTTTATGAAGAGGCTCGGCGTGCCGGGCTGCTTCGGCGCGCCGTCGGCGGAGAGAGAGATGCCCGGCACGAGCGTACAGTGGCGCAGGCGCAGGCGTCCGAGATTGCCCGTGACGCGCAGCCCGCCGCCGACGATGAGCAGCCCGTCGAGTATGACTTCGTCCTCAGGGCCGCCGTTGATG
>JALZHC010000911.1 GCA_030914105.1 Acidobacteriota bacterium | reverse complement strand
CGGCGGCATGAAGCTCGGGAGGAGACCCTCCACCCCGGCGGGCGGGGACGCCCCGCTCGTCGGCATCTTCCCCGGCGCGGGACATCCGAGCCGGCGCTGGCCCGTCGAGCGCTTCGCAGAGCTGGCCTGGAGGTTAGAGAGAAACGACTCCGTGCGCACCGTCGTCTTCGCGGGGCCGGAGGAGCGTCAGCTCGTGCGCGCGGCGCGCGGGAAGTTTCCGCCCTCGGCGGTTGTGCTCGACCGCCTGAGCGTCCCGCAGCTCGCCGCCGCAGCCGCGCTCCTCTCCCTCTTCGTCTCGAACGACACGGGGCCGATGCACGTCGCCGCAGCCGTCGGCACGCCCGTCGTCATACTCATGCAGCACCACCCGATGTTCCACTGCTACATCCCTCCGGGCGAGCGCCACCGCGTCGTCGCCGCGCGCACGGTCGAAGCCATCACGGTCGAGGCCGCCTACGAAGCCGCCCGCGCCGCCTTCACGACCGAGCGCGCCTCTTCGCTCTTCTCCGGCTGAGTCAGTCGGCAGAAACAGGAGGCACGAAGCGGGAGCAGAGGGCAGGTCTTTGAGTTTAGCGGGCGTCGGCGCTTTCACCTGCGCCGCCCGATGAAGAAGGTTCTTCGCCTGCCTCCTGCCCTGCCGTCTGCTCCTGCCTCCTACCCCTGCCGTCTGCCTCCTGCCCCTGCTTCCTGCTTGACCCGCGGTCGGGCTACTGCCTGAAAAGCCACGGTTTTCAACGAAACTTGCTCAAAACGCCTGATAAGTTGGGTTGTTTTGCAGATGTTTTGTCTAGACAAACCGTGTTTGATATGTATAATGGATTTGCCGCCCGCGGTATTTGCGGCGGCGAGCGTCCAGGCAATCCCGCCCGTCCAGAGGCCGTCGACGCGGGCCTTCACCCAAAAAGCCGCACGGCCTGCGGGCCGCCCCCGACGCCCTGCAGAACGCACAAGAGAGGCCGTCCCCACTTGCCCGCCCGGCGGCTCAGAACCGTTTACTCGCGAAGATTTCGGGAGTGATTCTTATGTCGAAACGAACCAACCTGACCCCGTTGCTGCTTGTCCTTCTCCTCTCATCCGCCGCGAGCGTCTCGGCGCGCACGTTGCTTCGGCCCGCGGGCCTCGGCTTACCTACTGCGCGCGCGCTCGCCGCCGCCGCGACCGACCGCGAGCAGGACGGCCTGGCCGGGCCTGTGCGACGCGTGAAGACCGAGACGGCGAAGATCGCTGTGAAGAACGGCAAGCCGGTCGAGGGGCCGCGCAACGTGCTTGAGACGACGACCTATGACCAGAAGGGGAACCGCGTCGACAACGCATACTTCCTCTCGGCGGGCGGCACGCTCACGGGCAAAGAGGTCTACAAGTACGACGAGCGCGGCAACATGATCGAGATGACCCTGCACAACGAGGACGGCTCGCTCGCCGCCAAGGAGGTCTACACCTACGAGTTCGACGCCCTCGGCAATTGGACGAAGATGACGACCTCGGTCGCCGTCATCGAGGGGGGCCGCGTCAGCTTCGAGCCTTCGGAAGTGACCTACCGAACCATCTCCTACTACCTCGACGAGACCGTGATGGCGAAGATGTCGCAGCCCGCGACGCAACCCGCCGCGTCGCCCTCCGCACAGCCTGCGACACAGCCCGCCTCTTCATCCGCCGCGCAGCCGCCACCCGCCGCGGGCACGAACGCGCAGGCGAGCGCGCAGCCGAAGCCTTCGCAGGGCAACAACGCCGCGGCGCAGCAGGCGTCGAACAATAGTCCGGCGCAGCAGTCGGCGAGCAAGCGCACCAACAGCGCGGCCCCCGTCGTGCTCGCTTCGCTCGACAAGGGCGCGGCCCCCGTCGCCGGCCTGCCCGTCGCGGTCGCCGGCAACAGCGTCTCCGGCGGCGGCCCGGCGGTGAAGTCCGACACGGAGGCCCCGGCGCAGCCCGTCGTGCGCGGGCCGCTCAAGCCCATCTCCGGCGGCATCCTGAACGGCAAGGCGTTGAGCCTGCCCGCGCCCTCCTACCCCGACATGGCGAAGCGCATGCACGTGACCGGCGTGGTCGAGGTCGAGGTGGTCATAGACACGAACGGCAAGGTGATCTCGGCGAAGGCGGTCAAAGGCCCGGCCTTCCTGACGGCGGCGGCGGAGCTGGCGGCCAAGCAGGCTCGCTTCACGCCG
>JALZHC010000910.1 GCA_030914105.1 Acidobacteriota bacterium | reverse complement strand
AGACGAGCGTGCCGAAGAGGCCGGTGACGATGACGGCGTCGAACGAGATCATCAGCAGCGACGTGAGCAGGCCGCCCGTCGTCCGGCCTCCATGCAGAAGCAGCGCGAGTCCGGCGACGACGCCGATGTAGACGTGCATCAGCATCCAGTAACGAAGCGCGCCCGCGCGCCTTCGGTAGACCTGTTTGCGCACCGGGTAGCTCATCACGGCGGCGATGCCGCCGAGGCCCACGATGCCCGTGATCCAGCGAATCGTCAGCCAGGTGCCGCCGAGGCGCGCGTCTATGCCGAAGCGCTCCAGGCCCCAGATGATGCCGCCCGTGACGACGACCGTGAGCAGGATGCCGAGCGCGTGCCAGAAGCGTGCGACGGGGTCGCGCTTGTGTATGTTTCGACCGATGGCCTGGTTCTCGTCGCGGAAGATGATGCCGAGCCGCGAGTTGACCTCCGCGAAATACTCGCGCGGGTTGACGCGCACGAGCGCGCCCGTCGGGCAGTTCTCCTGGCAGGAGTAGGCCTGCCTCTCTGCGCCGGGCGGGTTGAGCGTCGTTCCCTGACAGAGGTTGCACTTCGTCGCCAGAAGGTTCTCGGTGGCTGTGACGGCCTCCGGCGGTTTGGCCGGGGCCATGCTGAGCATGGCCTTCAGCTTCTGCATCGTCGTCTGCGGCTTCGGCACATCGGGCTTGCGCGGAATCATCGTGATGGCGTTGTAGGGGCACTGCGTGGCGCAGTCGCCGCAGCCGATGCAGGTCTTCGGATTAATGTCTATCTGCCCGTTCTCGAAGCGTCCGATGGCCCCCGTGGGGCAGCCCGTGAGGCACTCCGGGTCCTGGCAGTGCATGCAGACCGAGGGGACGAGAATTTGCTCGCTCCTGACGCCGCCGTAGTTCTTCACGCGCTCGATGTGGATGCCGCGGCGCAGAAGGCGCGACTGCCCGTGAACCTGATGGCAGGCCATCGAGCAGTTGCCGCAGCGGACGCACTTGTCCATGTCCATGACGAGCAGGTTCGTGCCGTCAACGACGCCGGTGGCGATCTCGCGCTCGGTGGCGGCGATGACCGGCTTGTTGACGCGAAGAGAGACGCGCACGTCGTCGTCTGCGAGCGAGAAATCGGAGAAGGCTTTGACGACGGCGGCGCGCAATTGCGGGTCGGCGTGAAGCGGCGGCATGGCGACTTCGAGGACTTCCGTTCGCTGGAGGACGACCGCCGTGTAGGCCCAGCGCGTGTCGCGCTCCGCGCCTTCGAGGCCGAGGCAGTTGCCCGCGCCGAGGAAGTCAACGCCCACGTCGTCCGGCAAGCCTTCGATAGGCAGGTCGCCGACGACCGCGCCGTAGCCGAGTCCGCGCGCGCGCCTGATCCAGCCGTTGCGGATGAAGAAGACGCGGTCAATGAGTTCGCCCTCGCGGAAGAGGACGTGCGGCTTGGAGTAGACCATGAAGCGCGCAGACCTGCCGAGCTTGTTAATCAACTCCTGCCCGAACTCGTCGCCCGCGGCCTGCCGCACCTCGACGAGCGTGCGCCCCAGGCCGTGCTTGCGGTAGTTCGCGTCGAGCATCTGCCCGAACTTCGGGAGCTTGCGCAGCAGCCGGAGCGCGGGCCGGTCAACTTCAAGCACCTTCGCCCGCGCGCCTTCGGGGACACGGATGGTCGCGTTGCGCGGCACGCCCGCCAGGATCGACATCTCGCCGAAACTGACGCCGGGGGGGATTTCGTTGACCTTGCGGTCTTCGCCCGTCTCGCGGTCGCGGACGTAGACGTCGAGCATGCCGTCCACGGTGACGTAGAAGGTGTTGCCGCCCCAGTCGCCCTCGCGGATGACCTCCTCGCCCGCGCCGTATTCGAGCAGGTGGACGTAGGGGCCGACCTTCTTGCCGTTGTAGTTGCGCCCGTAGGCAATGACTTCCAGGTCAAGCTCGTGCTCGAAGTGGCCATCGTGCTTTTCCAAAAGCTCCGAGATGATGTCCACGCTGCGGATGGCTTCAAGCACGGTCTGGTGCTTCTTGATCTCTTTCGGCATAAACCCTGCGTGCTAGAGAAGATTCCAAAGGAGCTTCGAGCGCCGCGCCGAAGCGGCGGCGAGTGAAGTGACGACTTGCGAATTGAGTGGGCATTATAGCAGAGCGCGGCGGATTGAAAAGAGGCCGTTTGCAGGGTAGTCCAGTCA
>JALZHC010000346.1 GCA_030914105.1 Acidobacteriota bacterium | reverse complement strand
GCTCGTGATTTTTGGAAACGGTTCGACACCGCGTTCGAGCCTCAGGCGCTGTACGTCGGTTACAACTGCATTCTCGTCACGCGTGACGGCGCACGGACGTGGAAAGCGTTCAGTCCCGACCTCACCACGCCGAAGGGTCACCCCATGGTGCCGTGCGGCGTGGTGCCGGCTCCCACCCCGACGCCGGCTCCGAGGGCAACTCCCACCGCGACGCCGGAAGCGCCAACGCCGACCCCGACGCCGGCTGGCACGCGCTTCGCGCCGCCCCCATCGATCTCCGATTTCTCGATTTCGACTGTCAAGCGCGGCGTCGTCTGGTCAGGAAGCAGCACGGGACAAATCTACAACACGATGGACGGCGGCAAGACGTGGAATAACGTCACGAACTTCGCCGATCTGCCGGCAAACGCCGGCTTCGTCACCGTCGAGGCCGGACACAGCGACATCAATACGGCCTACGTGCTTGCGAACATCGGGTTCGGTCGTGGCCCTGCCCCCGCGGGCCCGGAGCAGCACTACATCTATCGCACGCACGACGGCGGCAAGACGTGGACTCGCATCGTCAATGGCCTGCCCGTCGATGAGCGCACGGGCAGTCAGGTGCACGTCATTCGAGAAGACCCCAAACAGAAGGGCCTGCTCTTTGCCGGCACCGAAACGACCGTCTACGTCTCTTTCGACGACGGCGACCACTGGCAGTCTTTGCGGCTCAATCTGCCGAGCACGTCCGTGCGTGACATGGTGTTCCACACCGACGATCACATGAACGACCTGGTCATCGGTACTTACGGGCGCGGATTCTGGGTGCTCGACGACATGAGTCCGCTGCGCGAGATCGCGGCGAAGGCGCAAGCCATCGCGTCGGCGCCCGCATACCTGTTCAAACCGGGTGACGCGATCCGCGCGCGCATGAACGCGAACTGGGACCAGCCGATGAACCCCGAAACGCCGCATGCCCCGAATCCGCCTTTCGGCGCGCTCATCTATTACCACCTGAGCAAGCCGCCAGCCGGCGAGATTAAGTTGCAGGTCTTCGACTCGGAGGGCAAGTTAGTCCGCACCCTATCCAGCGTTCAGCCGAAACCCTACGAGCGGCCTCCGTTTCCTGATTACTGGCTGATGCCCCCGGACGAGCGAGCGCTCTCGACAAACGTCGGGACCAATCGCATCAATTGGGACCTGCGCTATGACGACCCGCCCGGCTATAACCCCGACATCAACACCCAGATGAACTCCGCTCCGGGTCAGGCCACTCCGTCGCCGCACGGCCCGCTTGCGCTGCCGGGGACGTACACTCTCAAGTTGATAGTTGACGGCGCGACGTACACGCAGACCCTCGTCGTGCACAACGATCCACGCGTCGGCCAGAGCGCGGCCGTGATGTCGGCGCTGCGGGCACAAGATAAACTCGCGTTGGCCGCCGCGCAGGGTATGAAGGATAGCTACGGTGCCAACGAGGAAGTGGCCGCGATACGCACCCAGCTGGCCTCAATGATGCACGGTTCACTCCCGCCCGATGTCTCGAAGGCAGCTACCGCGCTCGATGCGAAGCTGGCGACGTTAGGAGCTGTCGGGGGCCGCGCCCCTCGCGGCGCTGGCGGGTTCGGTGGTGGGTTCGGTGGTGGCCCCGCACGTACTCCCGGCAGCGTGTTGGCTTTCTACTCGATCAACGGAATCTTCAACACGGTTCTAGGGCCGCTCACGCAGAACGGCATTGATATGTGGCCCACCAGGGCGGAGGTCGACACGTGGGAATCCGGCTGCAAGGAGTACGCCGCGACGGCGAACGCGTGGAAGACGATGCTCGGCGTGGACCTGGTCGGATTCAACAGCCTGCTCACGAAGAACAACCTGCCGCCGCTGAAGCTCCCGCCGACGGCAGTGTCGGTGCCGGCATCGTGCACGTTCGTGTGGCCCGCTGCGACGGCCCCCAGGGGCAAATAGACCGAAGGCTATACCTGAGAGTGAAGAGTAAGTAAGAATTAAAGGGCGCGGAAATAACCCGGCAGCCTCAAGGCCATTGGATGACCTTCTTTGACTCGGCGGACGGAGGGGGCGGAGATATGGGTAGGGAATGCTTCGGCGGCCCTGACGAAGCTCTTTCTGCGCCCCGCGTCCGCGTGGAAGTCGCTGCCGCGTTACTCTGCGCGGGTCTACTCGCGGTCGAGCGTTCGACGCTTCTACGCGCCACGCGATCAGGGCGCTCATCTGAGACGGCGGTGCGGCGTGAGGGCGGCTCGGCGTCGGGCGCGGGCGACCGCGCCGCCTCGCGCGTGACTGATTTCGGAACCGGCCCCGCCTCTTTCCTCGCCTCCACTTTTGCTTCGGCCCCAATGTCGGCGACGGCGGGCGCGACCGGAGTTGTTTCAGGCTCAGGACTGAGAGGTGTGGCAGTGCCGTGCGCTTCAGTCGCCGGTTGACGAGTCGCCGCGGGCCGCACGGACTTCATCAGGTAGGTGCCGGCTACAAGTCCCGCGATCAACGACAGAGCCAGCGCGACCAGAGGCACGGCCCAGGATTGCCGGGCACCTTTCGCGCGGGCGGCGGGCCTGCTGTGCGCTGTGGCGGCGCGAGTCGGGCGCGCGGCGACGTGCGTCGTCTCGTCCGGCGCATCCCTTTGTTTGACGCTCACCGGCTGACTAACTTTATGGCGCGCGTCTTCGCCGGATTCCGACTCGACCTCTTCGCCGGATTCCGGCTCGACCTCAACGACTTTAGCCAGCGGAGTCGTCTCTCCGACCAGATGCGCGTCGCCGACCTCTGCGAGGGGGACGACGGGGTGAGCCTCTCCGTCGGGGGGAAAGAAGATCGGCTGCGTGTGCGTCTTCTCAAAGGCGTCCGATGTCTCACCCTCAGCCGCCGACCCGCGCGCGCTCTTCGCTCCAGCCTCGTCGAGCAGTCTGACTATCTCGGCGCTGCCCCACGAACGCGCCCACTTCTCTGCGGTCGTGTTGACATGCGTCGGCTCGGAAGGGTCGGAGCCTCTCGCCAGAAGCATGCGTGCGACCTCCACGTGGCCGAAGAAGACGGCCATGAAGAGCGGCGTGAATCCGTTCTCGCTCTTCGCGTGCACGTCACCGCCGGCGTCGAGCAAGACCTCGACGACATCCAGATGACCTTTCGCCGACGCACGCATCAAAGCCGTCTCGCCGCCTTCCGCGGCGGCGTTGACCTCCGCCCCCGACGCCAGCAACGACCTGACGCGCGCCGCGTCGCCATCGCCCGCCGCGCGCATTAACGCCTGCGCGTCAGACGGCGTCTGATCCTTCAACGGCGAGGCACTGCTCATCGAGCCATTCTCTCCAATCCTGTTTGACCGAGGCGCATGAAAATTTTTGGCCGACGCCGAAACCCCTGCGCCGGCGTCGGGCCTGACGGGGCCGCTCAGCGTAAGACCTCAATGCGGTCTCCGGCCTGGATCACGGGGTCGGGCACGCGGCCTGCGCCGATCTCCTTCAGGTCAAACCTGAGTGACACGAGGCGTCCGTCCTCCGCCTGCCGCGAGATGACGGCGACGCTCGCACGCGGCTCCGACACGCCGCCCGCCGACAGCACGGCCTGCGTCAGCGTCAGCTCCGGATGAAACTTCTTCTGGCCGGGCTGGCGGACTGCGCCCGCAACATAAAAGAACTGCTCGGCGGGCGCGCGCACATTGATTACGTCGCCGGGGCGGACGAGCATCTTCGTCGCGCGCGTGTCCGAGAGGTCAACGGTCGTGACGCGTCCCGTAGACTTGGCCGTGACGACCGCCTGCCCAGCGCCGGGGAGCGGCTGCGCGTAGGCGATGATGACGTAGAGCGGCACGCCTTCGCGTTGCAGAATTTTCGTGCCGGCATCCTTGACCATGCCGCTGATGATGATGGCGTGGCTCGCGTACTGGCGCACGCCGACGGCCACGTCCGGGTCGACGCGCGCGCCGTCCTTCAGCTTCAGTTCCGCGCCCAGCCGCGCGGCTATCTGTTCGGTCGTCAGCCCCGCGACGTTCAAAGGCTCAGAGAGCGACGGGTAGGCCAGAAGCCCCGTGGGCGTGACCTCGAAGGAGGTCGTGCGGCGCTCACGCCCGTCGAACACGCGCACGTCCAACACGTCGCCGGGGCCGACGCGGTAGACGAGGGTTGGGTCAGCGTCGCCGCCCGCCTTCGTCACAGACGCGGGCGCGACGCTCCTCGCCTGCTCGGAGCGTGGAGGCGCAGACGCCGCGCCCGCGTTCTCTGCCGTCGTGCCGCCGCTTCGGGCGTCGGCGCTCAAGCCCTTCGCCCTCCCCGCGTCGGCAGTCGTGCCGGAAGGTTGGGGCGCTTTCGCGCCGGTGCCGCGCGTGTCGTTAGCGGCTTCGGGCGCGGTCGCCGTCTCGCGCAACCTGGCGTAAGACCTGCCGAGGCCCTGATAAATTTTCGGGTCGTCGGGACTGAGGCGCGCGGCCTGTTCGTAAGCGTCAACTGATTCGCGCCAGCGGCCCAGCGCGGCGTAGGCTTCGCCGAGTTCGCTGTAAGCTCCGGCGTTATTCCTGTCTAAGAGGATGGCTCGGCGGAAGGCTAAAGTCGCCTCCTCGTAATGACCGGCGCGGGCCTGCTTGACGCCGAGATTGAAGTAAGACCTGGCGTCGTTCGAGTCAGACGGTGTGGCACTGTCGGCAGTCTCGGCGTGCGAGGGAGGTGCGGCGGCCTCACGCGCGCGCGCATCGGCGGGCGCGGTCGGGGCGGGCGCGGTCGGGCCGGTGAAGAGTGTTTCGGGAAGCACGCCCGCGGCAGCAGTATTCGCAGCGACGGCGGCAGTGTTCGCGGCGTTGTCGGCGGCTGCTTTCTCACTCCGCGGCGTAAGGTCTGGCTTCGTGCCCGCGGCTGTGAATCTTTGGGGCGGGCGTGTGGCGTAGTCGGGCCGCAGCTTCACGGCCCGGTTGTAGGCCGCGCGCGCCTCGTCGTCCTGGTGGAGGTGTCGCCGCGCCTGGCTGAGGTTGTAGTAAGGCTCGGCCCACTTCGGGTAAATCTTGATGGCCTTCTCGAAGGCCGAGGCGGCCTGCAAGTACTGCCCACGCATGCCGAGCGCGATGCCGAGGGCGTTGTAGGCTTCGACATCCTCTTTGTTGAGGCTGACGGCCTTATAG
>JALZHC010000345.1 GCA_030914105.1 Acidobacteriota bacterium | reverse complement strand
TCGCTCTTCGGCGAGGAACTGTTCGAGGCGCGAGAAGAAGAGCGCGTGCACATCTGCGAGGTGGCAGGCGTGCTCGTGCGCCGACCAGCGGCCCGGCGCGGGCCGACGCTTCAAGACCTCCGGCGGCACCTCGCGCACGAGCGGCACGACGAGCGACGGCGCGATCTCCAGCGCGACGATGACGGGGTCGTTCATAAGGCAAAAGTAAAAAGTCAAAAGATGAAGACGAAGGCAAAGAGATGAGAAGAATTCTTCGCGCGGAGCGCGTCCGAACTTCTGCCTTTTGCCTTCACTCAGTAGCGCGGCACGGACGGGTCTACCTCTTTCGACCAGCGATCTATGCCGCCCGCGAGGTTGTAGATTTGCGTGAAGCCCTGGCGCGAGAGGAAGGCGCAGACCTGTGCGCTGCGTATGCCGTGGTGGCAGATGAAGACCGTCTCGCGCTCGCGGTCGAGCGAGGGCGCCCACTCGTTGAAGAGGCTTAAGGGGAGGAGGCGTGCGCCCTCGACGCGCGCCAGCTCGTACTCTTCCGGCTCGCGCACGTCAACCAGAAGCAGCTCGTCGCCGCGCCTCTGACGCTCGGCGAACTCTGACGGGGTGATCGTCCGAAATCCCATGCGCTTAGAGGCGGAACGGTAGCAGCGCCGCGCCGCGAGCGCAAGCGGCGGGCGGGGCGCGCGGGCCTAAGTAGGGTGACGGCAGGACTAAGTAAGGTGACGGCGATCACTTGCGCCATCCAATTTCTCGTCGTAAAATCCCACGTCCGGCGTTGGTCTCGGCGGCACCTCACCCGAAAGTAGTGCCGCAGGCTTTCAACCGTGCTCGTCTTTAGCGTTTCGTCCCGACCGAAGCTTGCAGTCAGTCTTTTCCCACGAAAGGTTCACAGAAGATGAAATTCCCCCGTCTGCACGCACGCGCCTTTGCGCTTGTTGCACTCTCGGTCTGCCTGCTCGCCTGCGCCGCCCCCGCGCTCGCCAGCGGCGGCGACAAGGAATGGAGGCCGGTTGACCCGGCCCAGCTCGCCGCGACCACGCCCGTCGTCGAGAAGGATGCCGATGCCGAGGCCCTCTTCTGGGAAGTCCGCGTGGACTACTCCGAGGACGGAATGATTCTCAATCACTACGTCCGCGTCAAAATCTATAACGACCGCGGGCGCGAGTCGCAGAGCAAGATTGACATCTTCGCGCCGAAGGTCGGCGGCACACAGACCGAGATCAAGGACATCGCCGCACGCACCGTCAAGCCCGACGGCACCATCGTCGAGGTGAAGAAGGAGGACATCTTCGAGCGGACGGTCGTGAAGGCGAGCGGCGTGAAGGTCAAGGCCAAGAGCTTCGCCATGCCGGGAGTTGAGCCGGGCGCGATCATCGAGTACCGCTGGCGCGAGGTGCGCCGCGACGTCTTCGCGCTCTATGCCGAATACGACTTCTCGCGCGACATCCCCGTCCAGCAGGTCAAGTACTACATCAAGCCGCTCCCGAACGTCGTCTTCGGCATGCGCGCCCAGACCTTCAACACAGGGATGGCCCCCTTCGAGCGCGAGAAGGACGGCTTCTTCAGCATGACGCTGACGAACGTCCGCGCCTTCCACGAGGAGCCGCGTATGCCGCCTGAGCACGCCGTGCGCCCGTGGATGCTCGTCTACTACTCGCCCGACAACGCGCTCGCGCCGCAGGTCTTCTGGAGGGTCTACGGCAAGGAGGTCTTCGACGATCACAAGTCTTCGATGAAGGTTGGCGACGACGTGAAGCGCGCCGCCGCCGAGGCGACCGCCGGCGCGACGACCGACGAGGAGAAGCTCGACCGGATTTTCGACTACGTGCGCTCGAAGGTGAAGAACGTCCGCGACGTCACCTCCGGCTTCACGCGCGAGCAGGTCGAGAAGATGAAGGAGAACAAGACGCCCGCCGACACACTCAAGCGCGGCACCGGCAGCTGGCACGACATAGACATGCTCTTCGCGGCGATGGCCGTCGCGTCCGGCTTCGACGCCCGCGTCGCCAAGGTCGGCAACCGCGCCGAAGACTTCTTCGACCCGAACTTCTCCGACTCGTACTTCCTCGCCTACCGCGGCACCGAAGACATCGCCGTCAAGGTCGGCGACCAGTGGCGCTTCTACGACCCCGGCACGACCTACGTCACGCGCGGGATGCTGAACTGGCAGGAGGAGGGCCAGCAGGCGCTCATCTCCGACCCGAAGGAGCCGCTCTTCGTCAAGACCCCGCTTTCCGGGCCGGAGAAGTCGGTCGAGCGGCGGACGGCCAAGTTCAAGCTCTCCGACGACGGCACGCTCGAAGGCGACGTGCGGGTCGAGTACACGGGCCACCTCGGCGTGGACATGAAGAACCGCAACGACCAGGACTCGCCCGCCGAGCGCGAGGAGAACCTGAAGAACAGCTTCAAGGAGCGCCTGGGCGGCGTCGAAGTCACGGACGTGAAGATCGAGAACGTGACCGACCCCGACAAGCCCTACTTCTACACCATGCACATACGCGTGCCCGGCTACGCGCAGCGCACGGGCAAGCGCCTCTTCTTCCAGCCGGCCTTCTTCGAGCACGGTCGCTCGGCCATGTTCCCGACGAGCGGGCGCACGCACAAGGTCTACTTCCACTACCCCTGGGCCGAGGAAGACCACGTCGAGATCGAGCTTCCCGAAGGCTTCGCGCTCGACAACCCGGAGTCGCCCGCGCCCATCAGCGGCAGCGAGATCAGCAAGTATGAGCCGAAGGCGATGATTACGAAGGACGGGCGCACGCTCGTCTACGAGCGCAAGTTCTTCTTCGGCAAGGGCGGCGCAGGCGCTCTGCTCTTCCCGACCCAGATCTACCCGAACCTCAAAGCCTACTTCGACGCCGTGAACAAAGAGGACGGCCACACCATCGCCGTCAAGCAGGGCACGACCACGGCCTCGAACGCCGCCGCGCCGTCGAACTAAGGATGAATAAGAGATTGGTTCATTGGCTCATCGGCTCATTGATTCATTGAAGGAAGGTCAAGCCATTCCTCATTAAATCAATGAACCGATGAATCAATGAATCAATTCCTCATCCTTCTCCTCCACCGCCCCTTCGAGTAAAGGAACTTAAGTCATGCTCCACCGTCCAAGCGTCTTCGCGCTGCTCCTCCTCGCCGCCGCGTTCGCCGCCGCGGCCCCGCGCGCGCTCGCCATCGGCGACGACGCGCCCGCGTGGCTCAGGCCGGCCGCCGCCGCCGCCGCCCCGACCTACGAGAACAAAGTCCCGGCGGTCGTTCTCTACAAGGAGCGCAACGTGACGGTCTCGGACGACGGGCGCGTCGTCACGACGACGACCTACGCCGTCCGTGTGCTGACGCGCGAGGGGCGCGAGACGGCGCGCGCGGGCGCGGTCTACCTCACAGGCTCCGGCAAGGTGCGCGACCTCAAGGCCTGGCTCATCCGCTCTTCGGGCGAGGTCAAGCGCTACGGCAAGGATCAGACGCTCGACATCGCGCTCGCCGACGACGACGTGTACGACGAGGGGCGCGTCCAATTCATCTCGGCGCGCGACGACGTGAACACGCCCGGCGATGTCTTCGGCTACCAGTCCGTGACGGAAGAGCACACGGTCTTCACGCAGGAAGGCTTCGAGTTTCAGGACGAGCTGCCGACGCTCGTCTCACGCTTCTCTCTGACGGTTCCGGCGGGCTGGCAGGCCGCGGGCGTCGTCTTCAACCACTCGCCCGTCGAGCCGACCGTCGCGGGCACGACCTATACCTGGGAGATGAAGAACCTGCCCTTCATCGAGTCGGAGCCGAACGCGCCTTCGATGTCGAGCCTCGCGCCGCGCCTCGCCGTCAGCTTCTACCCTTCGGGCGGCGCGGGCGGCTCGATGGGGCCGAGCTTCAAGACCTGGGCCGAGGTCTCGCGCTGGCTCTCGACCCTGCACGACCCGCAGGCCGAGCCGGACGACGCCATCGCCACAAAGGCGCGCGTGCTCGTCGCCGACTGCAAGACCGACCTGGAGAAGATTCGGGCCATCGGTCGCTACGTGCAGGGCGTACATTACATCTCGATCCAGATGGGCGTGAACCGCGGCGGCGGCATGCGCCCGCACCGCGCGGCGGACGTGTTCGCCAAAAACTACGGCGACTGCAAGGACAAGGCCAACCTCATGCGCGCGATGCTGCGCGCCGTCAAGCTCACGGCCTTCCCCGTCGGCATCTACTCCGGCGACCCCAGCTACGTCCGCGAAGAGTGGCCCTCGCCGCACCAGTTCAACCACTGCATCATCGCCGTCAAAGTGGGCGACGACACAGACGCGCCCACAATCGTCAAGCATCCCGCGCTCGGTCGCCTGCTCATCTTCGACCCGACCGACAGCACCACGCCCGTCGGCGACCTGCCCGACTACGAGCAGGGGAGCTTCGCGCTGCTCGTCGCGGGCGACGACGGCGGACTCATACGGATGCCCGTCACGCCGCCCGAAGCCAATCGCCTGGAGCGCACCGCCGAGGTCACGCTCCAGTCCGACGGCTCCATCGCCGCCTCTGTCCACGACCGCGCGCAAGGGCAGGCCGCCGTCCACATCCGCCGCGCCTTCAACTGGCGCTCCCGGCCCGACTTCAACAAGGCCGTCGAGCGCTGGATTTCGGCGGGCAGCACGGCGGGCGCGAAGCTCTCGAAGCTGGAGCCGACCGACAGCAGCGCCGAGGGCCGCTTCGCCGTGGACGTTGACTTCACCGCCGCGGGCTACGCCCAGTCCATGCAGGATCGCCTGCTCGTCTTCAAGCCCGCGGTCGTCACGCACGGCGACTCGGTCTGGCTTGCCGAGCCGACGCGCAAGCACCCCGTCGTGCTCGAATCCGAAGCTTTCACCGAGACCGTCCGCTTCAAGCTGCCCGCCGGCTTCGACGTGGACGAGCTGCCCGACGCCGTCAAGCTCGACTCCGAGTTCGGAACCTACACGGCCTCTTACGAAGTCAAAGACGGCCAGCTCGTCTTCACGCGCTCGCTCGTCCAGCACGCCGCCACCGTGCCGGTCGAGAAATACACGGCCGTCCGCACCTTCTTCGGTCGCGTCCGCGCCAGCGAGCAAGCGCCGGTCGTGCTCGCGCGTAAGTAAACCGCCGCGCGGCTCAGACG
>JALZHC010000344.1 GCA_030914105.1 Acidobacteriota bacterium | reverse complement strand
CCGACGCACAGAAAGAAAAGGCGGGACAATTGTTGACAGCCGTGTTAGCTTAAGCGCGCCGGCTCCCCCGTCCGACAGTTTGCCGGCATCCGTATAACAGATGCGAAGCCCCCTGCGTCGTCTATCCCCCGGCACGGCCCGCGCCGCCGCACTCTACGCCTTCCTCGCCGCGCTCACCTTCTTCTCTACGTCTTGCAGCCAGACTTCGGCGCGCGCCACACGCACGTCCGAGCCGCGCAGCGATGCGCCGAAGGAGGCGCCCGCGCGCGTCGTCAACGTCTCCGGCCCGGGCGGCGACTCGGACGCGGACGGCATTCCAGACCGCGAAGAGTTGAGCGCCTTCGGCGACCGCGAGAGCTTCCGGCGCTGGTTCACGTCAATCGCCGAGGCGCAGTTCTACCGGCCGAGCGCGGAGTGGAACGACGCACAGCGCGACTGCGCCGGCCTCGTCCGCTTCGCCTGGCGCGAGTCGCTGCGCGCGCACGACCGCGCCTGGCTGCTGCGCATGGGCGACGGTTACGACCCGGTCGCCCCCGACGTGCGCGCCTACAGTTTGGCGCGCAGCCCCGTCGGCGAAAAACTCTTCCGCACCTCGGCCGGCACCTTCGCCGAGCCCGACCTGACCGACGGCACCTTCTCCGAGTTCGCCGACGCGCGCACGCTCAAGGAGTACAACACGCGCTTCGTCGGCCGCGACGCCGCGCGCTCAGAGCCCGGCGACCTCGTCTTCTTCCGCCAGCCCTGGGTGCAGAAGTACCCGTACCACGTCATGGTCTTCCTCGGCCGCGCGTCCACAGATAACGAGGGCGCGGCCGACTGGGTCGTCTACCACACGGGCTCTTCGCCGGGCGAAGCGGGCGAGGTCAGGAAGGTGCGCCTCTCGGTGCTCGCGCGCCACCCCGACCCGCGCTGGCGCCCCGTCGAGGGCAACAGGAATTTTCTCGGCTTCTACCGCCTTAAGATTCTGGACTGATAGCTCGGAGGTTTTATGCCCCGTCGCTTCCTGACATCCGTCGCGGCCTACGTGGCCGTGCTGGCGCTCGTCCTCGGTTTCGTCGCGCTGCGCGTGAAGGCGCGCTACGCCTACGCCGCGCAGGTCGCGCCCCAGACGCTGAACGAAGAGGGGCGCACCCCGCAGCCGCCCGACCCGCACGCCAAGCCCTTCTTCTCGCTCCACACCAACCGCACGTACGCGACGACCGACCGCGCGCGCGTCTGGGTCAACTACCGCGGCCTCGACTCGCTCGACTTCCGCGTCTACAAGGTCAAAGACCCCGTGAAGTTCTTCCGCGGGCTCGACAACCCGCACCAGGTCGGCGAGGACGAGGAGGCCGAGGTCGGCAAGAGCGTGGAGAAGAAGCCCGACTTCCTCGAACGCCTGCGCGCCTTCAAGAGCTGGGGCTTCGGGCTGATTAAGACCTACGTCCGCCAGCAGCTACAGAACCAGTCGCGCAAGGGCTTCAACCAGAAGTTCCGCCCCGAAGAGGACGACACGAGCTACCGCACGCCGCTCTCTGTGGCCGACTATGCGCGCGTGCCTCTCCTGAACCCCTCGCAGATGGTCAGCAGTTGGCGCGAGAAGCTCCCGCCGCTCGAAGACATGTACGACCGGCGCATGATCTCTCTAAGCAGCACCGTCAACCGCCAGCCGGGCGTCTATCTGGTCGAGGCCGTCAGCGGCGACCTCCGCGCCTTCGGCATCGTCGTCGTCACGGACATCGCCACCGTCGAAAAGACCTCTTCGGACGGCTCGATGCTCGTCTACGCCGTTGACCGGACGACGGGGCAGCCGCGCGAGGGCGCGCGCGTCCTCGTCGTCCGCAAGAAGAACGACGTGACTTCCGGCGTCACGGACAAAGAGGGACTCTTAAAGCTCAAGATCGACCAGAAGAAGGAAGCCGCCAAGGATGAGGCCGAGAGCGAACAGGGCGACGAGCAGGCGCAGACCGAAGAGGAGGCCGCGTCGGGCGCGTCAGACTCTTACCTCGTCATGGCCTCCGCGGGCGACAACTTCGCCATCTCCGATCTTGAGTCCTACTACTTCAGCGGCGGCGGAGAAGGCGCGGACGAGGAGGGCGGCGGCGACTCGAACTTTACCGGCTACATCTACACGGAGCGCCCCGTCTACCGCCCCGAACAGCACGTCTACTTCAAAGGCATCCTGCGCAAGCGAACGGAGGCGGGTTACAAGATTCCGGCGGGCAAGTCCGTCTCGGTCAGCGTCACAGACCAGCAGGGCGCGAGCGTCTACGAGCAGGACGTGCCGCTCTCCTCGCGCGGAACCTTCAGCGGCGAGCTAGACCTCCCGGAAGAGACGACGCTCGGCAACTACACCATCACGGCCTCGGTCGGCGAAGACTCGGCCACGGGCAACTTCGATGTCGAGGAGTACAAGAAGCCCGAATACAAAGTGAAGGTGACGACGCCGCAGGCCTTCGTCAACACCGGGCAGAAGACCACCTTCACAGTCTCGGCCAACTACTTCTTCGGCTCGCCCGTCACGCACGCGACCGTCAAGTATTACGTCTACCGCTCGCGCTACTACGGCTGGTGGCGCCGCAATGACGAAGAGAGCGATGCGGACGAGTTCGGCAAAGACCCGACCGCCGACGACGACAGCAGCGGCGGCAGCTACGGCGACGAGATGGTGCTCGAAGGCGACGGCAAGCTCGACGCCCAGGGCCGCCTCAACATTGACTTCACAGTCCCGCCGCCCGACCCGAAAGACGCTTGGGACTACAGCTACCGCCTCGACGCGCAGGTCACAGACGCCTCGCGCCGCACGATGGACGCGAGCACTTCTTTCACGGGCGTCCGCAGCAACACGGTCACCTACGCCTCGCCCGACCGCTATGTCTATTATCAGGGCGATACGGCCCACATCTCCGTCAAGGCCAACGACCGCGAGGGCCGGCCCGTGCAGACGCGCGTGAAGCTCACCTTCTTCGAGCGTCGCTGGCAGAAGGTCATCAAGAAGACCGAGGACGGCTACGAGTATCCCGACTACGAGACGAAAGAGAAGGAGCTGTCCTCCGCCGACGTGGACACGAACGCGCAGGGCGAGGCCGCGTTCGACTACGCCGTCCCCATCAGCGGCGACATACAGATGAAGACGACGGTCGTCGAGAACGGCAAACCGGTCGTGATGGAGGCCGGAAGCCTCTGGGTCGCTGCGCGGGACGGCGAGTGGTCTGACGTTTCCTACGAGGGCGAGGGCGACATCAAGCTCGTGCCCGACAAGAAGTCTTATAAGCCGGGCGAGACGGCGCACGTCCTCGCGCTGCTTCCGAAGGAGAAGGCGCACCTGCTCGTCACCACAGAGCTTGACGGCGTGCTCGGCGTCAGGCAGTTGGACGTGCCGGGCCGCGCCGCCATCATTGACCTCGCCATCGAGCCGCGCTTCGCGCCCGACGTTTACCTGAGCGTCACGTATGTCCGCGGCGGCGAGATGTTCACGCAGAGCGTCGAGGTCGTCGTGCCTGCGCGCGATAAGATGCTCAACCTCCAGATCATCCCGAACAAGAAGGAGTTCAAGCCGCGCGAGACCGCCTCCTACACGGTGCTCGCGCGCAACTCCGACGGCTCGCCGGCGGCGAACGCCGAGGTCAGCTTCGGCGTCGTCGACGAGGCCATCTACAGCATCTCGCCCGAAGGCGTCGAAGACATCCGCCGCTCCTTCTACGGTCGGCGCTCAAGCTCCGTGCAGACCTCTTTCTCCGTCAACTTCTACTTCAGCGGCTACGCCGGCACGAAGACCGTCCAGCTCGCCTCGAACCGGCGCGCGCGCCAGCTCGCCGACTTCAAGAACGACACGGACGTCAACCCGCAGGTGCGCCGCCTCTTCAAGGACACGGCCTTCTGGCAGCCCTCGCTCGTCACGGGCGCGGACGGCAAGGCGACCGTCAAGGTCGAGCTTCCGGACAACCTGACGACGTGGCGCGCGACCGCCCGCGCCGTCACCGCGGACACGCGCGTCGGCGTCGCCGTCTCGAAGGTCGTCGAAAGGAAAGATGTCATCATCCGCGTCGCCCTGCCGAGATTTTTGACGGCGGGCGACACCGTGATTCTTTCCGGCATCGTCCACAATTATCTCAAGGCCGACAAGGTGACGAAGATCACGATTGACGTTGCGGGCGCGAAGCTTCTGGACGCGCCCGCGCAGACCGTGACGATTCCGAGCCAGGGCGAGTATCGCGTCAACTGGCGCGTGAGCGCGCCCGCCACGGGCGACCTCAAGGTCTTGGCCAAGGCTCTGACCGACACCGAGTCCGACGCCATCGAGACCGGCATCCCCATCGTCCCGCGCGGCCTGAAGAACACGCGCGCAGACTCGCTCGCCATCGCGGACGACGACGCCGACAAGGTCTTGACCTTCACGCTCCCGGCCGACGCCGACCCGAACGCCAGAAGCTTGCGCGTCGAGGCTTCGCCCTCAATCGCCGGCGCGCTCTTCGGCGCGCTCGACTACCTGACGAGCTACCCCTACGGCTGCACGGAGCAGACGATGTCCTCGTTCCTGCCGAACGTCATCGTCACGCAGGCTTTGCAGAGCGTGAAGACGGCGACGATCAAGGACACGAACGACATCAGCAAGAAAACGCGGCGCGGCCTGCGCCGTCTCTACGCCTACCAGCACGAAGACGGCGGCTGGGGCTGGTGGAAGGACGACCCGACGACCGCCTGGATGACCGCCTACGTCGTTGACGGGCTGGTGCAGGCGCGCAAGGCCGGCTACGAGGTTGACGACACGCGCCTCTCGAACGGGAGCGGCGCGCTCAAGAAGATGCTCGACGAGAACAAGGACGGCTCCGACAACGAGCTTGCCATTGACACGCGCGCCTATGCCGCTTACGCCCTCGCCGAAAGCGGCGAGACGGACGCGCGCTACCTCTCCGACCTCTTCGCCAACCGCTCGAAGCTCGGCGCATACGGTCGAGCCTTCCTCGCGCTCGGCCTCGCGGAGCGCGGCGACAAGCGCGCGCTGGCGGTCGCCGCCGACATCGAGCACTCGGCCAAAGGCAACGGCGCGGAAGCGACCTGGGACAACAACACCGAGGCGACGGCTCTTTCGGTGAAGGCGCTGGCGCGCGTCACGCCGCAGAGCCAGGTT
>JALZHC010000909.1 GCA_030914105.1 Acidobacteriota bacterium | reverse complement strand
GGGGCCGAAGATGAAGAGGGCGCGTGGGTGAAAGCGGGAGAGAGCGCGGGCGAAAGTAAGAGTGCGCGCGGGTGAAGGCGAGAGCGTTCCTGCGGGGTGTGGCCGGGTTACGGTTTAGATTTCTTCGCCACGATCTTCGGGACGGCGTTCGGCGGGATGAGCCTCTGGCCGGCGAGAATCAAACGGTTGACGCGGCCCGGCACGACGAGGCCGCCGCCCGCGTCGAGCTTCCTGAGCGCCTCGGCCACGACCTCCTCGTGCCCCTGCTCGCCGCCCGGAACCTTACTCCTCTGCCCCTCGCCCTCGGCCTCCTCCGGGTCTGCGCGCAGCCTGCCCGGACACAAGGTCACGACGCGCACGCCGGAGTTTGCCTTGCGCAGCTCCTCGCGCAGGGCCATCGAGAAGGTCGTCAGGAAGGCTTTGGTGGCGGAGTAGAGCGCGGCGTAGGGGATGGGCTGGAAGCCTGCCATCGAGGAGACGTTGACGATGCCGCCCTGCCCGCGCTCGATCATAGAGGGCAGCAGCTCGTAGGTCAGCTCGACGGCCGCCGAGTCGTGCAGGCGGATCATCTCCATTTGTCTTTCGAGCGTGAGGCTCAGGAACTCGCCGCGCAGGCCGAAGCCCGCGTTGTTGACCAGAAGCTCGACCGGCAGCCCTCGCTCGCGTAAGGCGCGGGCCAGTTGCAGCCCCGCCTCCGGCGCGGCGAGGTCGCAGGCGAGCGGCTCGGCCAGAACGTTGTGCGCCTCCCTCAGCTCGACGGCCAGAGCTTCGAGCTTCTCCGCGCCCCTCGCCACAATGACGACGTTCTGCCCGCGCGCCGCCAGCGCCCGCGCGAAGAATTTGCCGAGACCTTTAGAAGCGCCGGTGACGAGCGCGTAAGGCGTCGTCGTCATCTTCTAATCCGCGCGCGCGCCGACCGCCTCGACCTTGCGTGCGCCGACGCCCTGTGCCCTTCGCGGGAAAAGGTCGGAGCGCCTCCCCTCGCCGAACAGGCGGAGCCGTGTGTCTTCGGGGAAGCGCGTCTTGAAGATTCCGTCCCAGAAAGCGCTCGTGATCCCGAAGCCGCGCGTCATGCCCTGCGAAGTGTGATGGTAGAGGTGATACTTCTTGATGTGCCGCCAGTAGCGGCTGCGGAAGTTGTAGTAGTGAATCGAGTGGTGAACCCACTCTTCCGTCACGTAGCCCTGGCAGACGCCGGCCAGAACCAGCGGAGCCGTGTAGAAGGGGAAGAGGAAACTGAGCGGCGCGGCGACGGCGAAGAGCGGCAGGAGGTCTTTGAGCACGCCGTTGATGTGCAGCCCGTCGAAGGGTCGCTCGTGGTGCTCCCAGTGGAGCGGGTCGAGAACCTTGTGGGCGAACTTCTTGTGAATCTTCCAGCGGTGCTTCGACTCCTTGAAGCGCCCGTGCAGGATGTAGCGGTGGGTCAGGTACTCGACCAGGCTCCAGACGGGGACGCCCGCGAGGTAGAACAGGACGGCCAGCCTGGGGTGCGCAGACCAGCGCGCCGCCGCCGCCAGAAGGATGACGGAGTAGGCCGTGTAGAAGGCCGTGACGGGATAGAGGCGGCGACGCGAGATCGCGGCCTGCTCGCGCTTGTACGAGCTTGAAGGAAGAAACGCGGGGCGGCGGACGGAGGTCATCAAACGTCTCTCTTCGATCCTTGAAAGTGTCGCCGGACGGGCCGGCGCGCCGGAGGGCTGACTTTATCACAACCCCGCGCGTTCACAAACAGCGGGCGGGCGCCGCGCCGCGCCCCCTTTTTAAAACGTTGACGCGCCCCGCCCTCCGTGTTAACTTGCGCTCAAGTCTGCCCGTGTCGAACAAGTTTTCTATCTTCATCTTGAGAGTTATCTACTCGCAGAGGTGATCATGTCGGGGCGTGGCGGCGGCAGAGGCCGCGGCCACGTTTGAGGCTGTTGCCGCGCGCGGCGAGCCGAAGAGGCTCACCCCGTGCCAGTCTTCCTCGCGCGCCCGGCGAGCCGAAAGGCCACGCGCCCTGCCAGTGAATGAGCAGAACAGGAGGAACCGCCCTTATGAGCGCGAAGCGCTTCGTCCCGACCGCCGCGGCCATCGCCGCCGTCATCTTTTTCGCCAGCGTCGTCGTGCTCGCCGTGGTCACGACGGTCTCGGTCTACCCCGGCAACCTGCAAGGCTGGCAGACGCAGACCACGCC
>JALZHC010000343.1 GCA_030914105.1 Acidobacteriota bacterium | reverse complement strand
CCCTCCCGGTCAAAACTCCGTAGGCCGAGCCGAGCATCACCAACGAACTCAGAAGCCAGCCGAGCGGCGCGGTCAGCGCGTAGACGGCGGGGATTCGGCAGCGCACGTTCACGGCCATGTGCAGCGCGACGACCAGCAGCCAGGTCAGGAAGGATGGGACGAAGAGCTGTTGCCAGTATGCGTCCGAAGCGTTGAGCGCCCACATCAGCCCGCTTGCGACGGCGAGGGCGGGCGGGAGGATTGTGACGAGGAAGACCCAAGCCAGCAGCAAGAGCGTGAGCGCGGGCGAGAATTTCATAATGGCGAAAGAGTTCTTCGCCAGTCCCTCCCAGAGTTCGGGGAAGCTCGCGTACATGCGCGTACTGACGAGCCGGGGCGCGTACTCTGCGCGTGTGCGCGCGCCGTCGCGCTTGAGTTGTTCGGCCAGACGCACGTCGTCGAGCACTTCGGCGCGCACGGCCCCGAAGCCGCCGATGCGTTCGAGCGCCGCGCGCCGGATCAGGTAGAAGCCGCCGACGCCGAGAGCCAGCGGAGTCTTCCTGCTCTTCGTCAGCTCCGTCGGGAACACGACCAGCGCGAACCAGGAGAACATCGGCACAGAGATGCGCTCCCAGAACGAGAGCGCCTCGAAGTGCGGGACGAGAGTGAGCGCGTCGCATTCGTGCTCGAAGGCGTAGTCGAGCGCCGTGCGGAGGGCCGCGGGGTCGAAGATTATGTCGGCGTCTGTGGCGAGCACCCAACTCCCGCGCGAGGCTTCGAGCGCCTGCTGCAAAGCGAACGGCTTGCCGAGCCAGCCCGCGGGCGTCTCCTGTCCTTCAAAGACGCGCAGCCTCTCATCTTCGGCGGCGAGCGCGTGAAGGATTGCGCCGGTCGAGTCGGTCGAGCGGTCGTTGACGGCGACGACCTCGAAGTTGGCATATTCCTGCGCGAGGATTGAGCGGACGCACGCGCGCAAGCACCGTCGCTCCTCGTTCCTCGCGGGCACGAGGACGGAGACGAGCGGCGCGTCCCTGTTCTTAAGTCTGCTCTCTTTCGACGGCTTGAGGAACTTCTGGCGCGCGAGGGCGAAGACGGTGAGCGCGCCGCCCGCGAGCCACAGGTAGAAGATTATCCAGGCGAGTCGAACAAGCAGCATGAGCTTAATGAGAGTTGGGATTCACCGCAGAGGCGCAGAGAGCGCAGAGGGGGCGCAGAGAAAGACTAATCTCAACTCTTAAGGTTGAGTTCAAAGCACAAGCCTCTGCGCATCCTCCGCGTCCTCTGCGCCTCTGCGGTGAATGATCGAATCTCTACGCTCAGGGAAAGAGCAATACGACGGCCCGGCACATAATTCCCAATCACCCCACGCGTCAGCGAGAGCTGCCGGGCACGTCGAGCATGTCGTGGCGCGTGATGATGCCGGTGATGCGCCCGAACTCTTCGACGAGGACGGCGGGGCCGCGGCGCAGGAGGCGCGTGACCTCGGCCGAGCTTGCGTCCACGTCAACGACGGGCAGTCCCGCCTCCATCAGCTCGCTGACGGGCGCGTTCATCAGCTCGCGGTTGCCGAGCAGCTTGGCGAGCATCCGGCCCTCGCGCAGAGCGCCGACCGACTTCCCTTCCTCGATGACCGGAAGCTGCGTGACGCCGAACTTGTCCATCTTCGCCAGAGCCTCGGCCACGGTCTCCGTGGGCGCGGCGAAGACGACGCGCGGGCGCTCGCCCGCCGTCTTCGTGCTGCTGATGAGTCCGGCGCTCATCTTCTTCGGTTCGAGCAGGCGCTTCTCCTTCATCCACTCGTCCGAGTGATGCTTCGTCAGGTAGTGCTCGCCCGTGTCGCAGACGATGAAGACGACGAGGCCCGTCTCGTCCAGTGTGCGCGCGACCTTCAGCGCCGCGGCGAGGTTCGTGCCCGTCGAGCCGCCGCAGAAGATTCCTTCCTTGCGTCCGAGCTGGCGCGAAAGCTCGAAGGAGTCGCGGTCTGTGACGTTGACGATCTCGTCCACGTAACGCATGTGGACGTTCGCAGGGATGACCTCCTGGCCGATGCCCTCGACCAGATAAGGCGTCGCCTCGTGCGTGCGTCCCGTCTCCTTGTAGGTCTTGAAGACCGAGCCGTAGGGGTCTGCGCCGACGACGCGCACCTGCGGGTTCTGCTCTTTGAGGAAGCGGCCCGTCCCCGAAATCGTGCCGCCCGTGCCGAGGCCGGCGACGAAGTGCGTGATGCGCCCCTCGGTCTGCTCCCAGAGTTCGGGGCCGGTCGTGCGGTAGTGCGCTTCGGGGTTGTTGGGGTTGGAATACTGGTCTGGGTAGAAGCTGTTGGGAGTCTCGCGCGCGATGCGGCGCGCGGTCTCGACGTAGTGGTCGGGCGTGCCGGGCTTGGCCGTGGCGGGGACGACGACCACGTCTGCGCCGAGCGCCTTCAAATATCTGACCTTCTCCACGGAAGCCTTCTCAGTCATCACGAAGATGCAGCGGTAGCCTTTGACTGCCGCCGCGAGCGCAAGCCCGATGCCGGTGTTGCCGGAGGTGGCTTCGACGATTGTGCCGCCGGGCTTTAAAGTTCCTTCGCGCTCGGCGGCCTCGACCATCGCGACGCCGATGCGGTCTTTGACTGAGTAGCCGGGGTTGAGGCTCTCCATCTTGGCGAGCACGGTCGCCTTCAGCCCCTCGGTCAGCCGGTTCAGACGGACGAGCGGCGTGCGGCCAATGAGGTGGAGGACGTTCTCGTAAAAGTTCATATGGGCGGTTAGCTTTTAGCTTATAACGTTTGACCGTCAGCCTCCTTGTCTATAGCGTAAAGCTAAAAGCCAATAGCTAACAGCCAACGGCTTAATTTATACAACGGAACTCCGCCGCCCCGCCAACCCGTGCCGCCGCTGTTTGGCCCTCGCCTGCATAGCAATCGAGGGCCAAACGTGTTATAAAGGCGATGCTGCCTCAACGTGCCCTTAACCGTTCTCCAGTTTTGAAAGCTCTGTCTATCCTTGAGCGCCGAAGTCATCCGCGTTGCCTTTTTCGCTTAACAGGTCAGACCCAGCCTGGGTTTCGAGCAGAGAAGGAGCAACTGATGTCTCAAGCGATCCACATCCGCCCGGCGGTTTCGGGAAACATAATCCTCAACAGCCTTGAGCCGGATGAGTACGAGCGGCTGACACGCTTCTTCAAGGTCGTTGACCTCGAAGCCCAGCAGACGCTCTACGCGACCGGCGACCCCATAGCTCACGCCTACTTCCCTGTGGATTCGGTCGTCACGGCGGTCGCGACGATGAACGACGGCTCGACGGTCGAGACGGTGATGATGGGGTGCGAGGGCGTGGTCGGCATCGGCGCGGCCATCAGCAACTATCGCGCGCGCCACTGGGTGAGAGTGCTGCTGCCCGGCGAGGCCGTGCGCGTTGAGGCAGGCTTCCTGCGGGAACTCTTCAACGACAGCCCCGCCTGGCAGAAGCTCCTGCTGCGCTACTACGCGGTGCTCATCAGCCAGGTCTCGCGCCGCGCCGTCTGCAACACGCGCCACCGCCTGAACGAGCGGCTCTGCACCTGGCTGCTGATGCTGCACGACCGCGTGGGGCGCGACGACCTGCCGCTGACGCAGGAGGCGGCGGCGCGGCAGTTGGGCGTGCGGCGCGCGGGCGTCAACGAGTGCATGGGCTACCTTCAGAAGCTCGGCTTCATCGTGCACAGGCGCGGCCACGTCCGCCTCCTCAACCACGAGGCGCTGGAGGAGGCGGCCTGCATCTGCTACCAGGGATTCGAGCGAGACGCGCGCTGGCACGAAGGCGCTGAATTAAGCGTGGGAGGATTCGCCCGCTCGCACGTCTGAGACGGGAGCGGGCCGCACTGCCGGATAGCCCGTTTGCGCACACGCACACTCTTAGGGCGGCGCGCTTTGTACGCCTGCGGCTTCATGATAAATTCAGCCCGCTCCCGAAGTACGCCGCGGCTCACCCGACGGCGCACACTTCCACCCGCAGTCAACGAGCACGGTCTACGCGTCTTTCGCGACGAAGAATTTATGTCCGAGACGAACGTCAGGCAGGAAGAGGTCAGCAACAAGATTCTCGCCTCGCTCCCGGCTGAGGAGTTCGCGGAGCTTGCGCCGCTGCTTGCGCCGGTCGCGCAGGAGCCGGGCGACCGCCTCTACGACGAGGAAGAGGTCATACGCCACGTCCACTTCATCGAGAGCGGACTGCTCTCTCTGCTCTCGACGCTCGAAGACGGCACGACCCTCGAAGTCGGCGCGCTCGGGCGCGAAGGCATGGGCGGGCTTTCCCTGCTGCTCGGCGCGGACAGGGCCGCGCACACGGCGCTCGCGCAGTCTTCGGGCACGGCCCTGCGGATGCGCGCCGAGCACGCGCGCGAAGCCTTCACACACCTGCCGGCCTTCCAGTCGAAGATGCTGCGCTACACGCGCATGCTCATGTCGCAGATCTCGCAGATTGCGGCCTGCAACACTCTGCACACGGTCGAGGAGCGTCTGGCCCGCTGGCTGCTCATGTGCCGCCGACGCCTGGAGAGCGACCACCTGCCGCTCACGCAGGAGTTCCTCTCGCACATGCTCGGCGTGCGCCGCTCCGGCGTCACTGTCGCCGTCGGCATACTCCAGCAGGCGGGCTTCATCCGTCACAGCCGCGGAGCCATCAGCGTCACCAACCCCGAAGGCTTGCGCGAAGCCTCCTGCGAGTGCGTCAAGGTCATGATCGAGGAATACGACAACTACCTCAGGGAATGAATTTCTTTAAATTCGCCGGGCTAAAGTACCGAAACGTACAGACCCGGCTCGACCGCCGGCCCTATATTCTCGGCCACGTACACGGTACGTGAAACAAGGGGGAAAAGGTCGAAGGGCGGGACCAGACCGCAAAGGCGGCCCGCCCTCGAACTTACCGACCAGCCCTCTGTAAACCCTTCCCCCGAACCGAAAGCAAGACCGTGCAGTATCCTTACGTGACCCAAGACCTTTCATCTCAGGAGAGCGCCGCGCCGGAGGAGACGGGCGACGAGACTCGACGCGGACGCACCATCCTCGTCGCCGAGGACGACGGGGACATCCGCCTGATGATGACGACGCTGCTGGGGATGAAGGGCTACCGCGTGGTCGAGGCCCGCGACGGGCAGGAGACGCTCGACG
>JALZHC010000908.1 GCA_030914105.1 Acidobacteriota bacterium | reverse complement strand
GGAGTTCTCCTCGAAGGACTAAGGTTCGACGCTTCGCCGGGCGGCGCGGTAACTTCTGAATGAGGAGAGCACCCGCAAGAGGTTTTACGCCGCGCGCCCGAAGGGGTTTCGTCAGGGCGCAAATCATAACAAAGCGAAGTCAAAAGGCAAACCGCGACGGGAAGACAAAAGTAAAAAGGCAGGCCGCTCTCGCGGAAGGCAAAAGTAAAAAGGCAAAAGGCAAAAGTGAGGGCGGGCCGCGCATGAAGAGTCAAAGATTCTTCGCGCGCGAAGCGCGTCCAAACTTTTGCCTTTTTACTTTTGCCTTTTGTCTTCCCCGCAGCGGCTTGCCTTTTGACTTCTGCCTTTAATCAGTTCCCGCCCTGCCCAGCCTTGTATAAATCGTAAACGAACTTGGGTGCGTCCGGCTCCCATTTGCGCGGGAGTCCGCGGGCGTCGCGCCAGCGGTGAAGCCAGGAGATGCCGTTCTTCGAGAGCGCGTCCGGCTCGCGGTAGGCCGGGTCTTTGAGCGCGTCGGCGAGCGTGATGAACTTGTAGCCGCGCCGACGCATCATCGCCGCCAGCTCGTCGAAGCGGTCGGCGTTGAGTTCGTTGGCGTGGATGAGGAGCACCTGTTTGATCTCGCGCCCGAAGGTTTCGGCGGAGAGGCGCTCGAAATGGTCGAAGACCATCTCCATGTAGGGCACGTAGGCGTCGGCCACGCGCTTGGCCGTCGCGGCGTCGCCGCGCTTTTTGGCGTCGAAGTAGACCTTGGCGAAGACGTAGTCGTCGTCGTCCACGGTCACGGGCGCGACCGTGTAGCCGCGCGCGGCAAGGAAGTCCGAAAGCCCCTTCTTATATTCGGGCGTGTCGCCCGTGAAGAGGAAGGGGTGGCGGAAGTATTGAAGCTTGCGCCCGCGCTCGGCGAGGAGCATGCGCGTGACGGTCTCGCCGCGCACCAGGTCTTCTTCGTAGTCGGCGAGCGCGGCCGTGTGGGGGTTGATATGTGAGAAGGTGTGGTTGCCGAGGTCGAAGCCGGCGTCGAGCCATGCGCGCAGAAGCTCCGTGCGCGCGTCTATCTCGCCCCGGTGATAAAGCTTGCCCTCGTTGACGAAGCCGATGGTCGGGACCTGATTGCGCTTGACCGCTTCGAGCAGCCGCGCCGTGATGCGGCGCAGGTCTTCGAGGTCGCCGTAAGGGCCGGGCAGGTCGTCAAAAGTGACGGCCACTTCGCGCGCCGCCGTCTGCGACTTCTCCTGCCCGCGCGCCGCCGTCTGCGGCCTTTCTGGGCCGGCTGCCGCCGCGGCGAGCGCCGACGCGAGCAGCACCGCCGAAAGAAGAATCCGAATGAGTCTTAACATCACGTCTCCTGCGCCGTGCGGCGCGCGGAACTACTAACGGTCGAGCCTCTTTCAAGTCTGTTCGATGAGCGCCGACGCCGCGCGCGAAAGCTACTTCTTGCCCGCGCCCTTCGGCTTCTCGGCCTGCTGCTTCTTCAGGAAGTCGGCGAAGTACGACTGCATGTAGGGGCCGAGGTTCTCTTCCTCCGTGTCCTTGTAAGGCAGGCCCTTCGTCACGGCCCAGCGCGCGATCCAGGAGTCGCCGTGCAGGCCCGTGTAGTTGTCCGGCAGGCTGTACGCCTCGTCGGCGGTCGCCTGCTCCATCGTGACGAAGGTGTAGCCGCGCCGCTTGAGCATCGCGGCGAGGTCGTCGAAGGAGTCGGCGTTCAAAGCGCCCGCGGTGAGCATCAAGACCTGCGGTATCTCGCGGCCCGTGACCTCACGCGAGTAGTTCTCGGAGAACTCGAACATGTGCTCCATGTAGGGGACGTACTCGGCGCGTATGCGCGCGGCGGTCTGCTCGTCGTCGCGCCTGAGCGCCTCGATGTAGGCGTGACTGAAGAGCCAGTCCATGTTGTCAACCGTGACCGGGTGGATGTGGTAGCCGCGCGCGGCGAGGAACTTCTCGACCTCGGCCTTGGCGGCGGGCGTCGCGCCGGTGTTCAGGTACGGGTAGCTGAAGTAGCGCAGACGCCGACCGCGCGCGGCCAGAAGCTTCGACATGACCTGCTCGCCGCCGATCACGTCCTGCTCGAACTCTTCGACCGAGGAGCTGTAGAGGCTCGTGTGGTGTGCCGTCTCATTGCCGAGTTCGTGGCCGGCGTCGAGCCACTCGCGCAGAAGCCCGACGCGCGTCTCG
>JALZHC010000907.1 GCA_030914105.1 Acidobacteriota bacterium | reverse complement strand
CGCGTCGGGGCCGGGACGCGCGTGCTCGCCTTCGTCATCGTCCTCGGCTCGCTCCTCTGGAGCCTGACAATGGGCTACATACGCTACGGCCTCTACCTCGAAGTGCTCGCGGGCGTCCTTCTCGTCACGCTCGCCGCGAGACTCTTCGGCGCTGGCGCGCGCGACGACGCACGCACGCGCGCGGCGACCGACACGACGCGCGACACACCGCTTCGGGCGACGGCGCGCGACACTTCTCGGTTGAGTGCGGTCGGCATTTCTCCGACGCGTGCGGCGCTCGCGTTGATTGTCTGCGCGGTTCTGGTCGCGCAGTCCTTCGTGGCCGCGCGCTACGTCTTGCGCGAGGAGTGGAGCATGAGGCCGACCGTGTTCGACGAGCCGCGCGCTTACCTCGAAGAGTCGAAATACCTTCTGCGCGACCGCTCGATCAGGCCGCTTCTGTCAGAGCGCGAGCGCGCGTTGTTCGACGGCGTGGGGCTGTGGGTCGTGAGCGGCTCGAAGACGGCGGGGCTGATCCCCTTTTTGAACGACCGCGCGCCCGTTATCGGCGTGCGCTCCGGCGGCATCTTCCTGATGGACGCCTCGCGCCGTGAGTTTGAGCGCGCGCTCGAACGCTTCGAGGGGCGCGCAATGTACTCGATAGCCATCCCCGAAGACTACGAGGGCACGGTCGCGGCCCTGCATAACGCGGGCCTCAAGCCCGGTCGCTTCGAGACCGTCACCTTCCCCTTCTTCGCGCCCTCGCACCCCGTCGTCGTCTACTTCTTCAGGGTCACGCGCGAGACCGACGCCGGCCCGCCGCCGCCGTCAAAGGCGCAAAGCGCGTCGCCCTGAAATCACAAGACCATCGCCCTGAAGCGGGCTTGGCGTTCTCCGACGCGAGGTGTTAGCTTCTAGCGCTTCTCCGCTGTCGGCCCCGAACGGCTCGTTCCGGTCTTTCCGCCAGGCATGTACAAAGAGCGACGCATCGCCGTGGTCGTCCCGGCCTACAACGAAGCGCGCCACGTCGGCGGCGTGCTCGCCGCGGTGCCCGCTTACGTTGACCACGTCATCGCCGTGGACGATTGCAGCACGGACGAGACGGCGTCGGTCATCGCTTCCGCCGCAGACGCGCGCGTCGTGCGTCTGCGCACGACTGAGAATCAGGGCGTCGGCGGGGCGACCATGCTCGGCTACCGTAAGGCGTTGGAGCTGGGCTGCGACGTGGTGGCGAAGATGGACGGCGACGGGCAGATGCCGCCCGAACACCTCCACCTCCTGCTCGACGCCGTCATCGAGCAGGGCTACGACTACGCCAAGGGCAACCGCTTTCTCGCGGGCGGCTCGCTCGCGGGGATGCCGCGCCACCGCCTGTTCGGAAACGTCGTCCTGACCTTCGCCAACAAGCTCGCCTCCGGCTACTGGCACGTCTTCGACCCGCAGAACGGCTACACGGCCATCTCCGCCGACGCGCTCAAACGCCTCGACCTCTCAGGCATCCACCGCCGCTACTTCTTCGAGAACGACATGCTCATCGCGCTCAACTTCCACAACGCGCGCGTGCGCGATGTGCCCGTCCCCGCACGCTACGGCGACGAGCGCTCGGACTTGAACCCTTTCCACGCGGGTCTAACTTTCCCCCTGCTCTTCGTCCCGCGACTCTGGCGTCGGATTTATCGCAAGTACGTTCTGCGCGACTTCTCGCCCGTCGCGCTCTTCCTCTTCGCGGGGCTTTTGCTCTTCGGCTGGGGCGTCGGCTTCGGCGCGTACCACTGGGCCTTGAGCGTGCTCACGGGGCGCGCGACGCCCACGGGGACGATCATGCTCGCCGTCATCCCGCTCTTCCTCGGCTTCCAGCTCATCCTGCAAGCCGTCGTCTTAGACATACAGGAGACGCCGAAGTGACGCGCGCGCCGGCCACAGACTTCTTGACTCGCGCTTCCGTTTAGACGTATAAGCCTCTCAGGCCATTGCCCCGCACTTCCCCCGCCTCGTTGCCGCAACCTTCACGAATTGCGGCGACCCTTTTGTCACCTAACGAAAAAGGAGTATTGTCATGGGGTGGAAAATGCCGGGCAGACTTTGCGCTGCCTTCCTTCTCGTCGGTCTCTTCTCTCTCCGCGCTCACGCGGAATCAACCACGACCTGCGCGCCGGGGCAGTACGACATGCTGGACTGGCTGACGCTCGACTCAGACCT
>JALZHC010000342.1 GCA_030914105.1 Acidobacteriota bacterium | reverse complement strand
AGTCAGACCGGCTTAACCGCCAAGACGCTAAGTAGTCGCAAAGGGCGCAAAGTAATATCTGGCTGCGGCGCTGACTGTTCGCGCTCGCGTTAAGCGTAAATTTTCCGTAAAATCCTTAAGAATTTCGCCGCCGGAAACGAACTTAAAGGCCGGGCCGTGCAACCAATACACGGCCTCAGCCGTAGTAACCCCGAACCATGAAGTTCATCGAGACATTGAAGCTGGCCGCCGCGGCCATCTGGGCGCACAAGCTGCGCTCGGCGCTCACGCTTTTGGGGATGATCATCGGCGTGGCGGCGGTCGTCGTCGTCGTCTCGCTCATCCAGGGCTTCAACAACTACATCGACGAGAAGATCGCCAACATCGGCGCGAAGTCTTACACCATCGGGCGCTTCGGCTTCGACGACTTCAAAGACCTCGACACCATCGCCGCCGCGCAGCGACGCAACAAGGAGCTGGACTTCGACGACTACGAGTTCCTGCGCACGCGCCTGACCCTGACCGACAAGCTTGGCGCGGGCGCGCGACCGCAGGCCGCGCAGATCAAGCGCGGCTCCGAGGTCATCGAAGACGTGCCCGTGGACGGCACGATGGCTATTGTCGGCGACATCAACAACGTTGACGTGGCCGACGGGCGCTACTTCGTGGACATCGAAGACAACAGCGCCGCGCGCGTCGCCTACGTCGGCGCGGACGTGGCGAACAAGCTCTTCCCGGCGTCGTCGGCCGTCGGCCAGGACATAGACATCAACGGCCTCTCCTACCGCGTCGTCGGCGTCGCGACCGCCAAGGGCACGGTCTTCGGCATTCCGCAGGACAACTTCGTCACGCTCCCCCTGCGCACCTTCCGGCAGAACTTCGGCCCGCTCGTCCGCCAGCGCAGCTTCTACATCATCGGCACGGCCAAAAGCGACAAGCAGTTCTCGGACGCCGTCGATGAGGCGCGACAGTTGATGAGAATCAGGCGCGGCCTCAAGCCCGGCGAGAAGGACAGCTTCGGCATCTTTACGCCTGACCTCATCACGGGCCTGCGCGACCAGCTCTTCGGAACCATCTTTATCGTCGCCATCGCCGTGCCGGCCATCGCCCTCGTCGTCGGCGGCATCGTGATTATGAACATCATGCTCGTCTCGGTGACGGAGCGGACGAAGGAGATCGGCATCCGCAAGGCTCTGGGCGCGCGGCGCAACGACATCCTCAAGCAGTTTCTGGTCGAGGCCGTGGTGCTCTCGGCTATCGGCGGCGCGACCGGCGTCATCATCGCGTGGCTTCTGGGCCGCATCGTGACGGCGATGCTCATCCCGACCTACCTCTCCATCGCCGCCGTCATCGTCGCCGTCTCGGTCTCCGGTGCCATCGGCATCGCCGCCGGTCTCTTCCCCGCCTGGAAGGCCGCGCGGTTAGACCCGATTGAGGCGCTGAGGGCGGATTGATTCATCGGTTCATTGATTCAATGAAGAAATCAATGAACCGATGAACCAATGAATAAATGAATAAATGGGCCAATGAAACTTCGTCTTCGCGGTGACATCTACGAGAACCTGATGATGGCGCTGGGGACGCTGCGCGCAAACAAGCTGCGCTCGTCTTTGACCGTGGTCGGCGTCGTCATCGGCGTCTGGACGGTGATGGCTATCGCCTCGATCATCAGCGGCATTGACGAGGCCGTGAAGAAGGCCGTCGAGTCGTTCGGCACGCGCTCGATCATCATCTCGAAGTACGACCCAGGCATCCACGTCGGGCGTCGTTCACGCGAGGAGCGGATGCGCAAGAACCTGACCTACGACGACGCGATGGCGTTGCGCGCGCTGCCAGCGGTCGAGACCTCAGTTCCCTTCCTCGACATCACGAACAACTTCTTCGGCGGGAAGCTGAACGTCTCGGCCAACGGCAAGACCTCCGGGGCGATTCGTTTGCAGGGGACGCTGCCCGACTACGACCGCGCGGGCATCATGATCATCTCGCAGGGGCGCTGGTTCTCGCAGTTCGAGAACGACAACAACGAGCAGGTCTGCGTCATCGGCTCGACCGTCGCCGACACCTTCTTCCCCTCGCAGTCAGCCGTAGACCAGATCATCCAGATCGGCGGCGGCAACTTCCGCATCCTCGGCGTCTTCGAGCCGCGCGAGCAGCTCGGCGGCGGCGGCACCGGCACCAACGACCAGAACAACGTCATCTTCGTCCCCTACAACGTCGCACACAAGCTCAAGCCCGACGCCGAGCAGGTCACCATCCTCGCCATCGCGAAGGTCGGCCACATGGACGAGGCGGTTGACCAGGTGACGGACACGCTGAGGGTTCGGCGCGACGTGAGCTTCAAGCAGCCGAACGACTTCGGCATCTCGACCGCCGAGTCAATCATCTCGCAGTTCCGCTCGATCACGGCGGGCGTGGCCATCGCGATGGTCGCCATCTCCTCGGTCGGCCTGATGGTCGGCGGCATCGGCGTGATGAACATCATGCTCGTCTCGGTGACCGAGCGCACGCGCGAGATCGGGACGCGCAAGGCCATCGGCGCGCGCCGCAAAGACATCCTCTGGCAGTTCCTCATCGAGGCCGCGACGCTCACGGGCTTCGGCGGACTCGTCGGCCTCCTCATCGGCTGGGCCACGACTCTTCTGATACGCCTCTTCGTCCCGTCCTACGTCCCCTTATGGGCACCCATCGCGGGCTTCGCCGCCTCGGTCGGCATCGGCATCATCTTCGGCCTCTGGCCCGCCTGGAAGGCCGCGCGTCTCAACCCGATTGAGGCGCTCCGGTACGAATAGGGATAAAGTAGCCGAAGGGTAAAGGGTAAGGGGTAAGGGAGAAGCCAAAGTCTCCCTTACCCCTTACCCTTTACCCTTTACCCTTCCCTCTTTCCCTTTACCTCTTCCCCTTCGGCTACGAGATGAAGTTGCCGAAGAGGGCGCTGAAGCCCGCGCCGACGAGCAGGCCGAGGCCCCAGATGATGAGGGCGACCGACCAGGCGGCGGATGTTGTGACGCGCTCGCCGCCGTTGCGCAGGCCCGTGGCCGTGAGCCAGAGGTGGTAGAAGGAGAGGATGCCGAAGCTGGTCAGGACGGTGTAGATGACCGGGTGCTCCGCCGACTTCACGAGCACGCTGAGGTTGTCCTGCACCAGCCCGCCCTGTCCGAGTATCGGGTGGATGTCGTCCGGGTCTTTGACGTAGAGCAGGACGAGGCTCAAGACCCTGCCGATGACGGAGATGGGCAGCGCCGCGTAGACCGCGACGGCGAGCGCCTGCCAGTAGCCGAGCCTGCCGCCGAAGAGAAGCGCGCCCAGCATGTAGAGCGCCGCGATAAAGGCCATCGCCACGAACGCGCCGACGAAGGTCGTGAAGACGTTCAGCGCGATGCGCGGCGTGGACTTGGCCTGCGTGATCTGCTGCTCCTTAATCTGCGCCGCCTTGTCCGCCGGGATGAAGCCGCGCTCGACCAGCTTGTCGTTCGTGAAGCTGACGATGCGTTCGGGCGTCAGGCGGAAGGTGAAGGCGGTCGTGTAAGCGTAGGCCAGCACCGTCATGATGATGAGGGGGACGAGCCAGTGCGGGTGCGCGCGCAGGTTCCGGAAGACGCGCGCAGGCTCGAAGAAGATGCCCGTCAGGCGCTCGCCCTCGGACATCTGCTGCGGCGCGTCCTCCGGCGGCGCAGCGCGCGGGACGAAGCTCAGGCCGAAGAGCACGAGGCCGAGGAAGCAGACCGCGATGCCGGCCACGGCCCCGCTGAAGCCGAGCATCAGGAAGCCGGCAATCGCCAGCAGAAACCCGATGCTGATAACGATGTAGGTGTAAGTACGATTGACCACGGGGAGACTCCTCACTTCGAGATTGGAGACCACGCGGCGCTTGAAGCGCGCGCGAGACAGGCCCGATAGGTAGCTTCTTACGCGCCGCCGGGCGTCAAGGTTTCAAAGCCTGGGGAAGGGGTAAAGGGTAAAGCAACGGGCGGCGCTTCTTTTCACTCTCGCCTTTCCTCCTTGACCCCTTTCCCCTTCCCCTTTCCTTTCTCTCACACCTTCGTCTTCGCCTCCGCCCAGCCGGGCACGCGTATACAGGCGACGGTGTGGCCGGGCGCGACCTCTCTGAGGTCTGGGTCAATTTGCGAGCACTCGGCGACGGCTTCGGGGCAGCGCGTGTGGAAGCGGCAGCCCGCGGGCGGGTTAATGGGCGTCGGCACGTCGCCCTTCAGGACGATGCGCTCGCGTCGGCGCGTCGGGTCGGGGACGGGAATGGCCGAAAGGAGCGCGCGCGTGTAAGGGTGGAGCGGGCGGGCGTAAAGCTCCTCGGCGGGGGCGACCTCGACGATGCGGCCCAGGTACATGACGGCCACGCGGTCGGAGATGTGCTCGACGACAGCCAGCCCGTGCGAGATGAAGAGGTACGTGAGCTTGAACTCCTCCTGCAAGTCGGCGAGCAGATTGACGACCTGCGCCTGCACGCTCACGTCGAGCGCCGAGACCGGCTCGTCCGCGACGATGAGCTTCGGATTAAGCGCGAGCGCGCGGGCAATCCCGATGCGCTGTCGCTGCCCGCCGGAGAACTCGTGCGGGTAGCGGTTCATGTATTCGGGGTCGAGTCCGACCTTGCGCAGGAGGTCTGCGACGCGCTCGCGCCGCTCCGTGCGGTCGCCGATGGCGTGAATCACGAGCGGCTCGGCCACGATGTCGCGCACCTTCATGCGCGGGTTAAGAGAGGCGTAAGGGTCTTGGAAGATGATCTGCATCTCGCGACGCAGGCGGCGCAGGTCGCCGCCCGAAAGCGCGAGCACGTCTCGGCCCTCGAACTCGACCTCGCCGCGCGTCGGCTCGATCAGACGGAGCAGGCAGCGGCCCACCGTGGACTTGCCGCAGCCCGACTCGCCGACCAGCCCCAGCGTCTCGCCGCGCAGGATTTCAAACGTCACGCCGTCCACGGCGCGCACCACGTCGTCGCTGCCCGCCACGGGGAAGTGCTTAAACAGCCCACGCACGCGCACGAGTTCCTCGCCGCCCCCCGCCGCCGCGTCCCGCGCGCGCGCCGCCGTCGCCTCGGCTTGCGCGACCGTCTGCATACGCTCGTTCGTACTCATGAATCTGTAATGATGAATGCGGAATGATGAATCGGTAGCCAGTAGCCAGTAGCCGGCAGGTTCTGCATCGCGGGCGCTGACGCTTTCACGC
>JALZHC010000341.1 GCA_030914105.1 Acidobacteriota bacterium | reverse complement strand
GCCGCCGCAGGTCGCGGGGATAGTTCACGCGCGCGCGCCTTACTGCTACCGCTGCCCCTTCAAGCTCAGCTACCCCGACTGCGGCCTCGCATGCGCCGAAGACATCGAAGAGTTAATCATGACTTCGACGACCGGCGAGATCGCTGCCTTCATGGCCGAACCCATACTCGGCGTCGGCGGCTTCATCGTCCCGCCGCCCGGCTACTTCGAGCGCGCGGTTGAAATAACACGCAAGCACGGCGGGCTGTTTATTGCCGACGAGGTGCAGACGGCCTGGGGCCGGACGGGCGACAAGTGGTTCGGCATCGAGCACTGGAACGTCGAGCCGGACATCATCACTTCGGCCAAGGGACTAGGCAACGGCGTGCCCGTCGGCATCACCGTCGCCACGCCCGAAGTCGCCGACAAGTTTCCGGGCCTCACCTTCTCGACCTTCGGCGGCAACCCCGTCTCGATGGCCGCCGCGCTCGCCGTCATCCGCGTCATCGAAGAAGAGGACTTGAAGCGCAACGCATCGGAAGTCGGCGCGTACTTCCGCCAGCGCCTTGAAGAACTCAAAGAGAAGCACACTCGTATAGGCGACGTGCGCGGCATGGGACTCATGCAGGCCATCGAGCTGGTCAAAGACCGCGAGACCAAAGAACCCGACCCGCAGTCCGTCCTCAAGGTCTTCGAGGAGACGAAGCGGCGCGGCGTCCTCGTCGGCAAGGGCGGACTCTACGGCAACGTCATCCGCACGGGCGTCATGCTTAACTCGTCGAAGGACACGATTGACGAGTTGATCGAGGCCCTCGACGCGTCCTTCGCCGTCGCCTGAACGGAATCTTTATTTCGGGCGGGCGCTCTTTCCGAAAGCCGCCCGCCTTTTTGGAACGGCCTGACATGGAACAGACGCCTCGCAGAACATTCATCCGGCAGATGCTCGGCGGCGCGCTCGCCGTCTCACTGGTCAAGAGCCTCTGCGCCGCGCAGGCCATCAAGGCCGGCGTGAGGCCGGTCGCGGTGAAGTGGCTCGCCGAAGTCGAAGAGATGACCACGGACTTGCGCGGGCGCAAGGTAAGGCAGACCGAGTGGCAGGCGAAGATGGAAGAGTTGTTCGCGCGCCTCGAACTCAAAGACCTCCTGCGCGCGATTGACTACGCGGAGCTGACGAAGGCTCCGCTCTTCCCCGAAGACCACGAGTCGGCGCTCGACCTTGAGTTCCCGAACGTCGAAGGCTTGCCCCGCGAGCTCTCCTTCATCCCCATGTTCATCGCCTTCAAGCGTGGGCGCGCCATCGTCCCGCACGGCCATCACAACATGGTCTCGATGCACATGGTCCTGGACGGCCGAGTTCACGCGCGCCACTACGAGAGGCGCGGCGGCGACTCGACGCACCTCATCATCGAGCCTTCGCTCGACAAGACGTTCGCCCGCGGCGACCTCTCCACGGTCTCCGACGAACGCGCCAACGTCCACTGGTTCAAAGCCCTCACCGGCTCGGTCTTCATGTTCAACGTCGCCGCCTTCGGCATTGACGGCACGAAAAACTTCACCGGCCGCGACTACGTCGACCCGCTCGGCGGAGACCGCCTCGGCGACGGCACGATCCGCGCCCGCCGCCTGACCGACAAGGAAGCTTTCAAGCTCTACGGCAACACCTGATTCATTGACGCGCTTGCTGCGTCATTCACTACAATCTGACGAAGGCTGCGCGATTTGCATTAACCGAGAATAAGAGAATGAGTGCGGCAACATTTGAAGGCATCGTGGAAGAAGGGCAAATCAAGCTGAACTCCGACGTTCGCCTGCCGGACGGGACGAAGGTTTACATCGTCGTGCCCGACATCGAGATCGAAGAGGCAGGCGTTCATCTCCGCAGCCCGCGCCTCGCGCATCCCGAACAGGCTGCGGATTTCGAGATGGAGGTCGTCGAGTCTTAACACGATGCCGACCTACGACTCAACCCACTTCTCCCCGCCAGCGCCCGTCGCACTGGTGACGCTCCGCAACCCGGAAAGCGGGATGATGAAAGTCGGGGTCTCGATGCTGTTCGACACCGGCGCTGACGTGACGCTGTTGCCGAAAGGCGTCGCCGAAGAACTCGGATTGAGTTACCTTTCAAGCAGCTACGAGTTAGTCGACTTTGAAGACCGCGCAGGTCTCGCGCGCGCCGTCCGAGCGGAAATGGTCTTCCTCGGCTTAACTTTTCGCGGCCAGTTCCTACTCGTCGAACAAGATTATGGCCTCATCGGGCGAAATGTCCTCAACACAACTTCTCTCATCTTTGACGGGCCGAGGCTATCCTGGGAGAAATCATCTTAGCTTGCTACCTATTACCGCCAAGTCTGGAGAACTATGAAGACCTTAATCCGCAACGGACGCGTCGTCACAGCCGTGGACGACTACAAGGCAGACATCCTGATTGACGGCGAGACCGTCTCGACAATCGGCGCGAAGTTGGAGATGGAGGCCGACCGCGTGATTGACGCGGCGGGGAAGCTCGTCATCCCCGGCGGCATCGACCCGCACACGCACATGGAGCTGCCGTTCGGCGGGACGGAGTCGGCTGACGACTTCCGCACCGGCACGATTGCCGCGGCGCACGGCGGGACGACGACCATCATCGACTTCGCCGTGCAGTACAAGGGGCAGTCGCTCGTCGAGGGCATAGACAACTGGCACAAGAAAGCGGAAGGCAAGTGCGCGATTGATTACGGCTTCCACCTCATCACGACCGAGCTTGAGGACAAACAGACCGAGGAGCTGCACGCCGTGATGGACGAGGGCGTGACGAGCTTTAAGCTGTTCATGGCCTACCCCGGCGTCTTCCTCGTGGACGACGCGACCATCTTCCGCGCGATGTCGGCGGCGGGCGAGCGCGGCGGACTCATCTGCATGCACGCGGAGAACGGCGTCGTCATCAACGAGATCATCAAGCGCGCGCTTGCGTCAGGCCGCACCGCGCCGAAGTACCACGCGCTGACGCGCCCCACGGTCGCCGAGGCCGAGGGCGTCCACCGCGCAATTGCGATTGCCGAGATGGCCGAGTCGCCCGTCTACATCGTCCACCTCAGTTGCGCCGATGCCTTGAATCAAATCCGGCAGGCGCGCGACCGCGGGCTTCCGGCCTTCGCGGAGACGTGCCCGCAGTACCTCTTCCTTTCGATAGATGATTACGGCGAAGATTTCGAGGGCGCGAAGTACGTGATGACGCCGCCGCTCCGCGAGAAGTGGAACCAGGCGGAGCTTTGGAAGGGTCTGAAGATGGACGACCTCCAGGTCATCTCCACCGACCACTGCCCGTTCTGCATGAAGGAGCAGAAGGAGTTGGGCCGCGGAGACTTCTCGAAAATCCCGAACGGCGCGCCCGGCGTCGAGAACCGCGTGCCGCTCATCTACAACGGCGGCGTCGTCGAGAATCGCATCTCCTTGAACCGCTTCGTCGAGCTGACCTCGACCGCCGCCGCAAAGATGTTCGGCCTCTTCCCACGCAAGGGCACCATCGCCGTCGGCTCCGACGCCGACATCGTCGTCTTCGACCCCGAACGCGAGCAGACCTTGAGCGTCAAGACGCAGCACATGAACGTGGATTACAACACCTACGAAGGGAAGAAGATTAAAGGTGTGGTCGAGACCGTGCTTTCGCGCGGGCGCGTCGTCGTCGAGGGCGACGAGTTCAAGGGCAAGGCCGGGGACGGTCAATTCCTGAAGCGCGGCACCTGCGTCTCGATATAAACACGCACTGAGACTTGCCTCCGCGCGCCGAGTGAAGTCGGCACTTTCGTCAGATGACCAAAGAGAACGAAAAGGCGACCGACAAGCCGAATGAAGAGATGACGCTCGCCGCGAACGGCGGCACGGCGACTGCTTCCGTGCCGCCTATGTCCGAGGTTGATCTTGAAGCGCCGCCTGAGGCTCAGGTCGTAGCTGAGTTCATTCCTAAGCTGCCCTTTTTAAGGCGCTTCTTTGAGAAGCACTGGCCGACGCCTGGCGACCCCCAGGCGACGCTCTATCAGGCGTTACTGCTCGACCACTACAAGCAGATTTACGACTACACGAAGTTTCACATTCAGCTTTACGCTACTCTCGTCACACTACTGGTCGGCGTCGTCACGTTCGGCTTCGGCGAGCTTCGCGACCTGAAATTGAACCTCTGGTTGTTTAACGTACCGGCGGCCTACGGGGTCTTCGTGATCGCCCTCTTCTTCGCGGTGGCGGGGTTCTCCGGCGCGGTCGTCGCAAGCCACATCGTCTACACGGACTGGAACAAGATATTCGAGTCAGGCAGCGGGAAGAGTTTTTGGGATAATAAGTGGACTTTCCTGAGACTACCGGTCTGGGTGTGGGCCAAAGTAGAACACTACCTGTTTTGGTTCGGGCTGGCCATCGCTGTGGTTTTCATACTCATCGTGGCAAACTCGGCGTCCCCCTTCGCGGAGGGTGAAGTGCGGCAGAAGGCGGCGGAGTACACGAGCGCGGTGCGGCGGAGCAAAGCAGCAGCAGACAAGCTCGCGGTCCCGCAGTTGGACGCGAGCCGCATTAAGGATTTTAAAGCGACCGTCGAGTCTGTCGAGAAAGTCACCTCGGGCGTCGCCATAATCACGGGCGAGAACACCCTTGTGGAGACGGGCATTCAGGCGACTCCCTCGCAAGGCTCCGGCCAGCCGCCGCCAGACATCACAAAGACCGGGAGGTTCACCGCTGTCCTGCTGCGCGACGGCGGCGAGTGGTCGGTGCACTCTTGGAATACGGATTTAAGAGAGGTTAAGTAGACGCCATCCGGGTCACGAAGTAAAAGGGCGTAGCAGCAATGACAAATTCAGGAGTTATCCAGCACGAGGACGGGCGGGTCGAGCTGCGTGCGGAGGCGCTCGCCGAAGTCAGGCGCAGCCCGCTTTTTAACGAAGACCTCGCGCCCGTCCCCGTCGAGTGGCGCAAGTGGACGACCTATAACTACGCGGCGCTGTGGGTGAGCATGGCGCACTGCATCCCGACCTACATGCTCGCCTCCGGCCTCATCAGCGCCGGGATGAACTGGTGGCAGGCGCTCGTCACAATCCTCCTGGGCAACACCATCGTCCTCGTCCCCATTCTTCTCAACTCGCACCCCGGCACGAAGTACGGCATCCCCTTCCCCGTCTTTGCGCGCGCGGCTTACGGCACGCGCGGGTCGAACCTGCC
>JALZHC010000340.1 GCA_030914105.1 Acidobacteriota bacterium | reverse complement strand
CCTCGTACTCGGCTGCCGAGATGAGTCCTTTGTCGCGCAGCAACGCGGCCAGGCGGTCGCGCTGTTCGGCGGGAGCGCCCGCGAAGGCGACGGCGCGCGCCTCTTCCGCCGTGATGACGCCCTTCGCCAGCAGCACGCGGACGAGCGGGTCGGCGATGGCCGGTTCGGCGGGCTGAGAACTTGCCGACCTGGGCGTGCCCGTCTTGTCATCATTCTTCACGTCGGCGTCGCCCGGCGGCAAGATGCTTCCCGTCAGCACGGGGCCAGCCGGCGCGTCTGGCCGCGAGTCGCGGCGATCCGTCTGAGCGTGCGCGAACGGCGCGGCAAACAGTAACAGTGTCAGGATGAGCGACGGGCGGAGAATTTTTGACATGACATCAAGCCCCCTTCGGAAGGATGAAGGATGAAGGGAAAGCAGTAGCCAGTAGTCAGTAGACAGTAGGAGCGAAGAAGAGACTTAACGCTTCCACTCATGGCGTCCGACGAAAAAGGTTTTTCTACTGGCTCCTGACTACTGGCTTCTGGCTACTAGTTCATCCTTCATCCTTTAAATGTCGCGCTCGCGCGCGTCCTGCTCGCGCTCCCCGGCCTCTGTGGCGAGCGCGCGGTCTTGCTGACGGCGGCTCTCGCGCTCGTAATCCTCGCGCGGGTCGTGACCGGTCACGTCCTTGTACCAGGCCGGGTGGTGCGTCCAGGCCCACTCTTCCGTCACCGTGCCGTCGGTCATCGCGCGGAACGTGCCGGGCTGCGCCGCCGTGCCCTCGTAGACGTGGATGATGAAGCCGCCGAGCATGACGAGCGCGGCGATGTCGTGCACGACGTAAGATATAGCGACGAGCCAGCGCGGCACGACGTTGTCGAACCACATCAGCAGCCCCGTGATGAGAAATAACAGGCCGCTGATGACGATGGCCCAGAAGTAGAGCTTCTGCCCGCCGTTGAAGAAGCCCACGTCGCCCGGCTCGCGCTTCTCACGGTTCGTAATGTAATCCCAGAGGCGACGCATCCAACGCCGGTCGGACTCCGTCCAAAGCATCGGCGCGAACCAGTTGATGAACTGGAAGAAGAAGAAGATGTCAAACGCGAGGCCGAACCAGGGGTGCAGAAGGCGCGTCGAGGGGCCGCCGCCGAAGAGCGGCGTGAGCCAGTGGAAGAGCCAGGGCGAGTAGACGGCGAAGCCCGAAAGCAGCGAGAGGACGAAGCAGATCGCCACCAGCCAGTGCAGCACGCGCGTGTAGACGGGGTGGCGCAGAAGCTCGCCCTGATGTACGACCGTGCGCCCGTGCCGGGCAGCCTCGCGCCGCGCGCGTTCGTCGAAGCGTTCGACCGAAGTGCTCATGGCTTCTCACTCCTCTTGGTTTCCGCCTCGTCGGGGCGCTCGGTGACGACCGGCAGAGGTTCGGGCTGCGGCCATTTAGGCCCGACTGTGATGCGGTGGAAGAAGACCGCGAAGATGCCGAGGAAAGCCACCAGCAGTCCCGCCGGTTTGGCGAGCCACTTCCAGACCGTGTAGCTCGGCGGGATGGTCGGGTTCGAGGGCAGTCCGCCGTAGAGTTCGGGCTGCGTCGCGTCGTGCAGCACGTAGATGACGTGTGTGCCGCCGACCGATGCGGGGTCGTAGACGCCCGCGTTAGGATGCACGAAATCTCCTTGTGCTTCCTTCGACTTCAGTTGGGCGACGCGCGTGTTGGCGAGCGCCAGCATGTCCTCCTTCGTGCCGAAGTGAAGACAGCCCGTGGGGCAAGCCTTGATGCACGCGGGTTCGAGTCCTTCGCCCACACGGTCGGAGCAGAGCGTGCACTTGTAGACCTTCTTCGTTCCCTCGTTAAACTTCGGGATGTCGAAGGGGCAGCCCGAAATGCAGTAGCCGCAGCCGATGCAGTTCTCCTGCTGGAAGTCAACGATGCCGTTCGTGTACTGCACGATTGCGCCGTCCGCGGGGCACGCGAGCAGGCAGCCCGGTTCGGCGCAGTGCATACACTGATCCTTACGCATGAGCCACATCAGGCCGCCCGCGTTCTCGTGCTCGACAAACTTGATGAGGTTCCAGTAGTTCCAGTCGGTCGAGGGCATCGTCTGGTAAGTGTTGTCGAACGTGGTCTCGCGGAACGGGTGGTCGTTCCACTCGACGCAGGCCACCTCGCAGGCCTTGCAGCCGATGCAGGTCGTCACGTCAATGTACTTGCAGACTTCGACGGCGCGCTGCGTGCCGCGACCGGGCACGGTGCCGGGGTGGGCCGAGATGCGTTGGATTTGAAATAATCTCTCGTCGCTCACACTCGCACCTCCCCTCAAGCCTTCTCGATCTTCACGAGGAAGCCTTTGAACTCCGGCGTGTAGGCGTTCGGGTCAATCGCCGCGGGCGACAGTTGGTTCGCGGGGTCGAGCGCCGTAAGCCCCGCGTCCTCCTTGATGCCGCGGTAGCCCCAGTGAATCGGGATGCCGATCTGGTAGGTCTTCTTGCCGTCAATCATCATCGCCTTGATGCGCCTCGTGACCATCGCCTTCGCAACGTAGACGCCGCGCGCGCTCGTCACCTTCACGCGCTCGCCGCCGGTCAGCCCCATCTCGTCGGCGAGCTGCGCCGGGACTTCGACGAAGGGTTCCGGCACGAGCTGGACGTTCATCGGGTTGTTCTTCGTCCAGTAATGGTAGTGCTCGGTCAGGCGGTAGGTCGTGCAGACGACGTTGAAGCCCTGTTCCGGCGTCCCGTACTTGTCGAGGTCGGACTTGTACTTCTTGGCGACCGGATTGCTCGACTGCTGCGGGTGTAGCGGGTTGGCGATGGGACTCTCCACCGGCTCGTAGTGTTCCGGGAAAGGGCCGTCGGCGAAGGCTGCGAGCGGCGCGAAGATGCGGCCTACGCCCTCCGGGTTCATGATGAACGGCCCCATGTGATCCTTCGGGTTGGAGTCAACCTTGAAGTCGGGCACGTCGTTGCCGACCCACTTCTGCTGCGCGTCGCTCCACCAGACCTGACGACGCTCCGCATCCCAGGGCTTCCCCGTTGGGTCGCACGACGCGCGGTTGTACATCACGCGCCGGTTGGCGGGCCAGGACCAGCCCCAGTTCGGGTAGATGCCGAGGCCCGAAGGGTCTTCGGTGCCGCGCCGCTGCATCTGCGGGCCGGCCTCCGTCCAGGAGCCGGAGTAGAGCCAGTTGCCGCACGCGGTCGTGCCGTCGTCGCGGAGCCAGGCGAAGCCCGGCAGTTGTTGTCCGGCTTTGATAGTCACGCCGGGCTGCTTGTCGTCCGTCAAATCGGCGAGCGCGCGACCGTTGATCTCCTTGGCGACTTCCGCGAGCGAAGGATTCTCCGGCGTCGTGTAAGTCCAGGAGAGATTCAGAATCGCGTCAGGGAACTTGCCCCCTTCCTTCTGGTAGAGTTCGCGCACTTTGAGAAAGATGCGGGCGAGAATCTCCTGGTCGACCTTCGCCTGGCCGGGCGGCGGCACCGCCACATACTTCCACTGAAGCCAGCGCGCGGAGTTGACGAAGGTTCCGTCCTTCTCGGCAAAGCCCGCGCCGGGCAGGCGATAGACGGTCGTCTGAATCTTCGCCATCTCATCCTTCGAGATGCCGGGCGCTTTCCAGAACTCACTCGTCTCGTCCGGGTAGAGTTCACACACCACCAGCCAGTCGGCCTTCTTCAAGGCGTCGATGTTCTTGCGCGAGTTCGGGCCGATCATCACGCCGTTCATGCCGAAGGCGAAGAGGCCCTTGACCTGCCCCTGATACATGTAGTCCCACATCTCCGTCCAGGAGTATTTGCGGTCTATCTTGGGCAGGTAGTGGTAGGCGAAGTCGTTCTCCCTCTTCGCGGCGTCGCCGTACATCGCCTTGAGGAACGAGACCATGAACTTCGGCGTGTTCGACCAGTAGTTGTACGAATCCCAAGCGTCAGGCTTCGACATGGTCGGCGTCGTGCGCTTCAGGAAGGTGGCGAGGTCTGTGTCGGTCGGGGCGGGAATCTTGAGGTAGCCGGGGAAGATGTCGAAGACGCCGCCCATGTCGGTCGCGCCCTGGATGTTGGAGTGGCCGCGAAGGGCGTTGACGCCGCCTCCGGCGCGCCCGACGTTGCCGAGTAGGAGTTGCAGCATCGCCGCCGTGCGGATGATCTGCGTGCCGAAGGTGTGCTGCGTCCAGCCGACCGCGTAGATGATCGTCGCGGCCTTCTTCATGTCGCCGTCTTTGCGGACGGAGGTGAAGAGTTCGGCGGCCTTGAGGAATTGATCTTTCGGGATGCCCGTGATGCGCTCGACCATTTCGGGCGTGTAGCGTGAGTATTGTTTTTTGAGCAACTGGAAGACGCACCGCTCGTGTTGCAGCGAGAGGTCGTAGGCGACGTTGGGCGGGAGTTGCGGCGGAGGCTTCTGGCCGCCCTGACCCGCCGCGCCGACGCCGCCCGCGGCCTGATGACCGCCGCCCGTCTGGTTGTTCATTACGCCGCCCGCGGCGGACTTCCCTCCGCTCGGCGGCGTCGAAGGATGAGACGCGACCTGCGGCGACTTGTTTTCATAGTTCTTCGCCGGCTCTTGCCCGGCGCGTTGCTGCTCGCCCGTCGTCCCGTTTGAAGACTTGCCTCCGGCATTTGAAGTCGCGCCGCCCGACGCGCCCGCGCCGGTCGCGCCTTCCATTTTCGGGCCGACGTTGCCGCCCTCTTCATAGTTCCAGGTCTCTTTGTCGTAGGTCGTCGCGCCGGCGTCAAAGCCGGAGAAGAGGCCGTCGTCGGGCAGCTTGAACCCGTCTTTGACGATGAAGGCGGCGTTGGTGTAGTTGACGAGGTAGTCGTGTGCGATTCGATTGTTCTGGATGGCGTAGTTGATGAGGCCGCCGAGGAAGGCGATGTCTGTGCCCGCGCGGATTTGCAGGAAGAGGTCGGCGGTCGCCGCCGTGCGCGTAAAGCGCGGGTCGACGACGATCATCCTGGCGTTGCGGTGGAGCTTGGCTTCAATCGGCCACTTGAAGCCGCACGGGTGGTTCTCGGCTGGGTTGCCGCCCATGATCAACATCATGTCGGTGTTCTTGATGTCGATCCAGCCGTTGGTCATTGCGCCGCGTCCGAAGGTGGGCCCCAAACTGGAGACCGTAGGCCCGTGTCAAACACGGGCCTGCGTCTCGAAGTAGCAGACCCCCATCGCGCGCATCGTCTTGACCGCGAGGTAATTC
>JALZHC010000035.1:9119-12751 GCA_030914105.1 Acidobacteriota bacterium | reverse complement strand
ACCGCGCCGCGCAAGTCGCCCGCGCGCCGCACGCACACGGGCACGCAGAGCAAAGGCTGTCCGTGGTCAGTTGTCCGCCGTCCGTTGTCAGTCTGTTGACCGTTGCCTCTTGTCTGTTGCGCGTCGTCGCTCATGCGCGTCACCTTTGATTATTCAACTCGCGCAACAGGAGCAACGGACAACTGACCACGGAAGACGGACAAGCTCTTTATCGCTCGCGGTCGAGCAGTTGGGTTGTGTTTTCGGTGACGCTGGCGGGTGGCGCGTAGATGTCGCGGGCGGGGCGCGGCGGCAGTTCGTGTTGTTGGGCCGCGCCGACGGCGGGCGGGGGCGTGTAGGTGGGCGGCTGAAGCGGGGGCTGCTGCCGCCCCTGCTTGTAGCGCGCGTACTCGGAGAGGCCGCCGCCGATCATGGCGAAGGCCGGGATGAGCATCCAGAACCACCAGACCGCGCCCGCGGGCGCGTAGGTCTTGGCGGCGAGCGCGACGAAGATGAAGGCCACGCCCATGAAGAAAGTGCGGATCGCCTTGTCGAGACTGGCGGGCCGCTCTTCCCTGCGGCGGCGGCGCGCGCGGCGGCTGCCCTCCGGCAGCCCGTTGAAGGCCGTCGGCGGCTGCGGCAGTTGCCCGGTAAAAGCCTGCGGCACGAGGCTCAGGTTCGCGCCACACGCGCGACAGAAGCTCGCGCCCTCCACGTTCTGCGTGCCGCACTTCGGGCAGTAAAACATCGCTTCGCTCCTCTCGTGTGCCTACAAACTACCGCGCCGGGTGACAACTGACAAGTGACAGCCGACAGGCAAAGGTTTGACGGTTGATGACAAGCATGCTGATCGACATGTACGACGACGCGCACGCCGAAGTTGATGGTTTGTCAGGAGTCGCGCTTTCGGACTCGTCGCGTAAGACGCGAGCCTCGAACACGTCATGCGCGCGGCTCGTCAGTCTTCATCCCATCGTTGCGCTTGCCGTCGCGTTGGCGGAGTGCTTCGTAGAGCACGACGGCGGCGGCGACCGAGACGTTGAGCGACTCGATGCGCCCGCGCAGCGGGATGCGGACGAGCACGTCGCAGCGTTCGCGCACGAGGCGGCGCAGGCCCTCGCCTTCGCCGCCCAGGAGGAGCGCGCAGGGGCGCGTCCAGTCCCAGGCCGTGTAGGCGAGCGGCGCGCCGGCGGCCGTGCCGACCGTCCAGACGTTGCGCGCCTTCAAGTCTTCGACCAGCCGCGCGACGTTCGCCGCGCGCGCGACGGGCACGTATTCGAGCGCGCCGGCCGCGGCCTTCGCCACCGTCTCGGTCAGGCCCGACGCGCGCCGCTCGGGGACGAAGACGCCGTGCGCGCCCGCGCACTCGACGGTGCGGATGACGGCGCCGAGGTTGCGCGGGTCTTCGACGCCGTCGAGGACGACCGCGAGCGGCGGGTCTTGCGTCCCGACGCGCGCGGCCAGCGCGTCGAGCAGTTCGTCCGCGTGCGTGTAGTGCGCGGCGGCGATGGTCGCGACGACGCCCTGGTGGTTGGCGCCGGCCGCGATGCGTTGCAGTTCGGCGCGCGGGACGCGTCGGACGGGGATGTCGGCGTAGCGCGCGATCTCAAGAATCTCTCGCAGGCGCGACTCGTGCGCGCCCTCGGCCAGAGTGATGCGCTCGACGGGGCGCGCGCCCGCGCGCAGGGCTTCGAGCACGGGCTGGACGCCGAAGACGTGCGCGCCGTCGCCCGCGACCGGACGATGGGCCGCGGACGCGCGCGACTCGCTCGTGGACGAGCGCGACTCGTTCGTGGGGGCGCGCGACTCGTTCTTGAAGGCGCGCGGCTCGTTCTTAAAGGCGCGCGGCTCGTGCGCTCGCTCGCCTTCCGACTCGTGCGGACGCTCGCGCCCGGCCCGCTCACTGAAAGAGCGCTGCGTGAAGGCACGTGCCACGCGCTCGCCGGGCGACTCGCGCGCGCGCTCCGCACGCTCGCCTGTACGCTCCGCACGCTCGCCGGCGCGTTCGTGCCTTTGCCTGTTGTGCCTGCGCTGCTTCATCAAACTGCCGACCTGTGCTCTCAGCCAGCCGCGTGTGCTACTCGCGTCCGCGCGGGGCGAGACGCCGGCGCAGGCGCGAGTAGCGCGTGAACTGCTGTTCGTTTGTGATGAGGGTCGCGGCCTCCGTGTTGAAGCGGCCCGGCCTCTCGCGCCGCAGGCCGAGCGACGCGGTGCGCTCGGTCGGCGGCCACGCCAACGAGAGCAGTGCGCGCGACGAGGCGTACTCTTCGTCGAAGACTGCGGAGGGCGCGCGCACGCGCAGCGTCTCGACGAGCGTGATGAAATTCTCCCTCGCGAGCAGGCGCTTTGACGCGCCGAGGCAGGAGTAGTCGAAGTTGTCGGCCATGACGCGGAAGCAATCCGTTTCGGACTGCGAATGCTCTTCCGGCTGCGAGTGCTCTTCCGACTGCGACTCCGCTTCGGGACGCGAGACGGCATGGATGTCGAGCACGGCTTCGTCGCCCGCGATCTCGCGCGTCTCGACTATCTCGCCGCGGCCCCTCACCTTCTCTCTTCGCTCCTCAACCTCCACGCGCTTCGTCACGATGCGGCCCTTCACGAGCAGCAAGACTTCGCCCCAGGCCACGCGCCGCGGCCCCGCGCCGAGTCCGGGCCAACAGACGAGCGCGTCCTCTTCGAGCGTGAGCGCGCGGACTCTGACCGGCTGCCTCGTCAGCTCTTCGTCGGCGAAGACTTCGCCGGCGAGGCCGAGCGCGCCGAGCCGCTTCAAGACCAGCTCGGCCTCCTCCGACGACGACGCGCGCGCGAGCGGCAGTGCGCGTCGCGCGTCGATGATTTCTGTCAGCCGCGCCGCGTCGAGTCGCAGCAGCGACGCCGCTTCGGCGATTGCTTCGGGAGTGAACGTCTTATCCCCCCGCGGCAGCAAGACGACGTTGAAGCCCTGCTCCCACTCTTCGAGCTTCTTGAGCGCGGGGCGTCGAAGCTTTTCGCTCTCGGCGGTCTGCGGGAGCTGCGCGCCGCAGTAGAGACAGTTCATGCGCGTCGGCGCGTTGGCGCGCAGGCAGCGCACGCACGCGACCAACTGTTCGGGCGCGAATGGTCGTGCCGCCGCCGCGCCCGACAACTCCCGCCCGCCCGCACGCTCCAGGAGTTCTGCGAACTCGTCCTCGCGCGACAAACTCTCCTCCGGCTCTCTCGTCTTCGACCTCGACGGCGATGCCGCCGTCTTCGACCGCGGCGAAACCCGTTGCCGCCCGCGTGTTCTTGAGTATAATCCTACTCGCACGTTTCCCCTGCATCATTTTTCAGCGAGCAGTCTTTGTGACCTCCGTGAAATCTTCCGTGACCTCTGTGGTTAAAGAAGACCGAACTTAACCACAGAGGTCACGGAGGTCTTCGCAAAGGTCGCAGAGGAAAGCCAGGACGGTTTCGATCATGTCGAGCACAAACAGGCAGAGAGTCTTGCGCGGCGCTGTTGCGGCGGTCGTGCTGTCGCTCGGCGCGTGCGCGGCGGCGACCAGGCCACCGGGCGCGGGGCGTCCGGGCGCGAACGAGCCGCCGAAGTTCGCCTCGCTCGACGCGAGCGACGAGCGGCGCGCGGGCGCGCTCGCCAACTGGAAGACAATCGTCGGCGACCAGCCAGCCGCCGCGCC
>JALZHC010000035.1:0-9109 GCA_030914105.1 Acidobacteriota bacterium | reverse complement strand
GCCCGTGACGGCCACGCTCAAGTCGCTGCCGGCCAACCTCAATACGCCGCCGCGCCTGCCCCTCGTCACGCTGGGCGACCAGAAGGCCCGGAGCGAGGAGGAGACGCGCGAGTCTCTGCGCCGCTTCATCACTTCAGCCGCGCCGCTGCTCGGCGTCACGCCGCAGGAGCTTTCGCTCGTCGAGGTGAAGGACGCCGCGGGCGGCGCGAAGACGGCGCGATACCAGCAGAACCCTTTCCAGTATCCTCTGCGCAACGGCTTCGGCGTCGTCGAGGTGACTTTCACGCCCGACCTGCGCGTCGTCGGCCTCAACAGCACGGCCATCCCCGACTCGGAGCAACTGCGCCGCTCGCTCGCCGCCGTCAAGCCCGCGCTCGACGCCGCACACGCCGCCGCCGCCGTCACGAACCGCGCCGTCACTTTCAAAGACCGAGGCGGCGCGGCGCAGACGCGCACAGTCACGCAATCGGACGCGGCGACGGCGCGCGAGCTTGTCGTCTTCCCGCTGTTGCGCGCCGAGGGCGCGGCTACGCTTGAGCTTCACGTCGCCTGGGAGGTCGCCGTCGGCGGCCCCGACGCGCCTCTGCTCGTCTACGTCGACGCCGTCACGGGCGACGTGCTCGCGGCGACGCAGTGAGGCCGCACGCCTCCGTCCGGTTCTACGCCGCGGGCCGCAACAGCCGTCCACGAAGTCACAGGAAATAACACGAAGCGCGCCAGAACTCAGGTCTCCTTTCGTGCGGCCTTATTCGTGTCGTTTCGTGTGACTTCATGGACAGTTCTTTGTCTTTGTCGAGCAGAAACAGGCTATTGAACGCGCGTCCCCTGTTGTCCTGCCGTCAAAGTTCGTGGTTAAATAAACGCCGACGCGTTGCCGCTGGCCCCGACGGGCGAGGAGTTGAAGCGGGTTCGGTTTCACATGGTTTTTAACCCGCGCGGCGCGCGCAGCGGCTGAAAACTTCACCGATGTTTGAAATCTCGCGAATGGAAAGAGCAGACGGAGTGTTTTTCGCATGAATTATGATCCCACTAACAACATCTCCTGGCAGTTGGGTTACAGAGGCAGAGTAGCGGTATTCATTGACGGCAACAACCTTTTCCACGCGGCGCGGTTCCACAACATAGACATCGACTACAACAAGCTCCTGCGCGTCCTTCTGGGCGACGGGCGCTTGCTGCGCGCCTTCTTCTACACGGGCGTGGACGTGGCCGCCGAGCGCCAGCAAGGCTTCCTCCTCTGGATGCGCCGCAACGGTTTCCGCGTCATCCACAAAGAGCTGAAGACCTTCTACGACGGGACGCGCAAGGCCAACCTCGACGTCGAGATCGCCGTGGACATGCTCTCTCTGGCGGGGCGCTACGACACTGCTGTGCTGGTCAGCGGCGACGAGGATTTCGTCTATGCCGTCAACGCCGTCGCCTACAAGGGCTGCCGCGTGGAGGTCGCCGGCTTCCGCTCGAACACCGCGCCGAAGCTCATCGACGTGGCCGACTACTTCATAGACCTCGGCGAGATCGCCGACAAGGTGCGCAAGGAACCGAACCACTCGCACCGCTACTACGAGAACCACGCGCACGAGCCGCAGTCCGCCTTCGCCAACAACGCGCCCGCGCGCAACCGCGCCGGGGAGACCGCCCCGCACGCACAGGAGATTCCGAACGGCGACGAAGAGGAGGAGGAGCGCAACAACGCCCGCCGCGCCGAAGAGTTCGACGAAGCAGTCCCGCAGCTCCTGGCCGAACAGCGCGAAGAGGGCAAGCCGTTCCCCAACAGCTCCGACTTCATCCGCGTCAGGGACGACCAGTAAGGCTCGTGATGAGTGATGAGTGATAAGTGATAAGAATTAAAGTCTGGAGTCTGGAGTCTGAGAGTCTGGAGTCGAAGGCCAGTGGCTTCTGACTCCGGACTCCAAGACTCCGGACTCCAGACTCCTCTTATCACTTATCACTCATCACTTATCACTCATCACCGTCTTATGAAGCTTTTCACCGTCGAAGAAGCGAACGCGATGCTGCCGACCGTGCGGGAGATTCTCGGCAAGATTCAGCGCGGGTTCGAGAGCGTCGTTGACGCGCACGAGGCGGCGCAGCAGGCCGCGGAGCGCGCGTCGCTCGGCGGCGGCGGCATGGAGGGCGGCGCGCGTTACGTCACGACGCTGACGCAGTTGAGCGAGTGGGTCGCCGGACTCGAACTGATGGGCGTGCAGATCAAAGACTACGAGCGCGGCCTCGTTGACTTCCCCGCCATGCGCGACGGGCGCGTGGTCTTCCTCTGCTGGCAGTTGGGCGAGGGCGAAAGCATCGAGTGGTGGCACGACGTTGAGGCAGGCTTCGCCGGCAGGCAGCCCTTATGAAGAAGCGAAGAAGCGATGAAGCTGGCGAGCCACCTTCGTGAAGAGTTGAGAAAGACAGGCGGCGGTCGGGGTTAGTCAGAGACTTCTCCCGGCGCGCCCGCGCGAAAGAGACTCAGGGAGCGGCGACAGGCTTGGAAGGCGAAGAAGAAAAGGCGAAGGGCGCGGACGACTCCGCGGCGGGCGGCGAGAGGCGTCGAGAGCCTGAGCCGCCGCGCGGCCTCCTGCGCGAGTACTTCGAGTCCGGCGCGGTCGTCTTCGTCATGGCGCTCTTCTTCATGACCTTCGTCGCGCAGGCGGCGGTCGTGCCCTCAGCCTCGATGGAGAACACCGTCTACGTCGGCGACCACTTCCTCGTCAACAAGTTCATCTTTGCGCCCGGCCCGCACCTGCCCTTCCTCCCGCAGCGTGACGTCCGCCGCGGCGACGTGATCGTCTTCAGGTATCCTTCGCGGATCAACACCAGCGAAGAGGTCGTGCAGTACAAGACGCTCTTCATCAAGCGCGTCATCGGCCTGCCCGGCGAGACCGTGCAGGTCAAGGGCGCGGACGTTTACATTGACGGCAAGGTCTTGCCCGAATACCGCGTGACGACGCTCGACCGTAACCTCGGTAACGACAAGGCGGAGCTGAAAAAGCTCTCCCCCCCGCAGCGCGGCGAGCCTTACTCCGTCTACTACACCCCGGACACCGTCGAGAGAACCTCGAAGGGCATGCCCACAACCTCGCCGGGTTTCATCTACGGCGTGAGCAAGCCCTTCCAAATCCCCTCCGACTCCTACTTCGTGATGGGCGACAACCGCGACAACAGCGCCGACAGCCGCGTCTGGGGGCCTGTGCCGCGCGACCTCGTCGTCGGTCGCGCAATGTTCGTCATCTGGTCTTACGACGAAGCCGCGCCCCACAGCGACGCCCCCATCCCCTTCAACTTCATCACGGACTTCCTGCGCAACACGCGCTGGAGCCGCACGGGCACGCTCCTGCGTTAGTCTCGCAAACCCTCCGCGCGCGCCCGCCGACCATCTGCCCGACGCTCTGATTTTCGTTCGGCCCGCTCCAAAATATTGTAGCCTCCCGCCGTCCAAGCACAGCGCCTTGTGTATTTTCTGGTTGACGACTTAAAGTAATTTCTGATAGCATCCGCCGCGACTCCGCAGTGGGCATGGGTTTATTGACATAGGCCGCTCGCCCTCTGAGCAACAGTTTTACCGGCGACCCGGAGGCTTCCTCGAACCATTGCAGCGCGCCGCGTGCGAAGAGTTGGAGCACATGACGCGCGGCCCCCCTGTGACGGAAGCGGCATCCGACGTAGTCTATTTCTCCCGAATCGGAACGGCTTGAAGTCCGCACGCAGGCCAACGCTTTCGCTATGACCGATAACTCGAACTCGAACGCCGCGACGACGCAGAGCGCGAACAGCTCGACCCTGATAGAGTTCCCCGGACGCAACCGCCATCGCCCCGCCTGGCGGAAGGAGCTGAGCGAGCGCTTCCGCGAAATTCAGCAGCGGCGCGCGCGCGAGGCCGCGCTCGAAGGCAAGTCGTCGCCGCACGCCCACCAACACAACCCGGAAATCTCGGCCGCGCGCGCGGAACAGAGAGCGACGACGAAGCAGCTCGGCCTCGTCCCGCAGCCGGACGAGCCGGAGATGAACCCGATTGTCGTCAACGCGCTCAAGCGCATCGAGCGCGCGCGAAACAGCGCCGCGCCGTCCCTGACCCACACGTCCGCGACGCGCTCGCACGGCCCGGCGACCGCCGCGGCCCGCGTCGTCGAAGAGCAGACCGAGTACGTCGACGAGCCTGCTGCGGCGCACGCGGTCAGGCCCGCGCAAGTCCCGCAGCCGCAAGCCGCGGGCGCAGCCGCGCAAGCGAAGCGCACGCACGCACGCGCCGACAGGCCGGAGACGGAAGGCGAGCAGGCGCGCGCCTCTTCGCTCGTCGTAGTCCCGCCGAAGCAGCCCGCGAGGTCTGAGCCGGAGACGGAAAAACCCGCGCCGTCAGAAGCGTCGGCCACCAAGGCTGCCGTCGCGGCGTCTGAGGCCGGGGCGACGAGCGTCAGCGCCGAGCCTGCGCCCGCTGCCGAGTCGGCGACGCAGACTGCCGCGTCGGCGCAGGCCGATGCGTCGAAGCCGCAACCGCGTCACCTCTCCGGCGTGATTGATGAGTTCTGGCTCGAACGTCAGGGCATCGAGCTTCTGCCGAAGGTCTCCGACCCGGAGGTCACTTACGACGACCGCGCGCCGCGACTGAAACGACTTGCCGCGGCCCTCTTCGACCTCTTCGTCGTCGCACTTCTCTGCGCGCCCTTCGCGGCGGCCATCGAGCTGTCCATTGGCAACTGGGGCGACCCACGCGTCGCGGCCTCGATGGGCGGTATCGTCGTCGTTGTGTTGTTCCTCTACCAGACCTGTTCGGTCGCGCTGGCCGGTCGCACCTGGGGCATGTCGCTCTGCTCGCTCCACGCCGTTGACGCGACCTCCGCGCGCGTGCCGACGACTGGCCAGTGCGTGCGCCGCGCGCTCGTCCTGATTCTCTCGCTCGCCACACTCGGACTCGGCATCCTCTACTCGCTCTTCGACGCCGAAGGCCGCACCGCGCACGACATCCTCTCCGGCACGGTCGTCGTCAAAGGCTAAGCGCGAAGCAAATCGCAAGCGACGGGGCACGGCCATCCGCCGTGCCTCTTTTAATTTCCGTCCGCTCATCTGTTAGCCTGTCGCTTCCGCCGCCGAGCGGCGAGTCTTCGCGATGAACGAGCAGCTAATCGAGGAGGTCGTTGAAGAGATCAGGCCCGCGCTCCTGGGCCGGCATTGGGGCAAGGTGTTTCAGTTGTCGGCTATGTCGCTCGCCGTTGATTTCCGCGCGGGCGATGGTCGCTACCTGCTCATCTCGGTCGAGCCGGGTCAGCCGCGCCTCCACTTGATCTCTCGCACGGTGCGCGAGCTTGAGCGCGCGTCGCACGCGCCCACGCCCTTCGCACTCGTGCTGCGCAAACGACTCGGCGGCGCGACGCTCCGCGCGCTCGCGAAGGACGAGGGCGAGCGCGTCGTGCGTTTCCGCCTGACCGCGGCGGACGCGACCGGCGAGGAGCACGCCGCCACGCTCGTCGCACAGTTGACCGGGCGCACCTCAAACCTCTTCCTGCTCGACGAAGGCGGGCGGATCGCCGACTCGATGCGACCCGCGCGCGGCGAAGGTCAGGAGATCGGCGACGCGTACAGCCCGCCCGCCGCGCGCGGCAATGCCGCGAAGCAAAGCGCGTCGTCGGTCTCGCGCGAAGGCCCCGATTCCCTCGCCTCTGTCTCGCGCGCGGGCTTCACTTCCGTCTCGCGCGCGGGCTTCGCTTCGCTCTCCGAGGCGCTCGACGAACACTACCGCCGGCTCGAACGCGAGCGCGCCTTCGACGCGCGCGCCGCCGCGCTCGCTTCGCGCTTCCGGCAGGAGGCCGCGCGTCTGCGCAAGCTCCGCGCGAACCTCTCGCGCGACCTCGCGGCACACGGCGACGCCGAAGGACACAAGCGCGCGGGCGACCTTCTACTCGCCAACCTCGCCAATGCCGAGCGCCGCGGCGGCACGGTTCGACTTCAGGATTTCTACGCCGAGGGCGCGCCCTTCGTCGAGCTTGAGGTTGAAGAGGGCCGGACTTTGCAGGATGAGGCCGCCCGCAGGTTCGCGCGCTACTCGAAGGCCAAGCGCGCCGCACGGGAGATTTCGGAACGGCTGAAGGCGGTCGAGGCCGAGCTTGACGCGGTCGAAGAGAAGCGGGACGAGCTTGAGCGCGTCGCTGCCGCGCGCGACGCCGAGGCGCTCGCAAGCATAGCGGGCGGAAGGGGCGAAGCGGGTCGTGCTAAAACTTCCGCGCGGGCGAAGGCTCAGAAGAAGGAGGCGGAAGAGCTGCGCGGCGTGCGCCGCTACCGCTCTTCGGACGGCTACGAAATCCTCGTCGGTCGCGCCGCGCGCGACAACGACCGCCTGACCTTTCGCCTCGCGCGCTCCTTCGACACCTGGATGCACGCCGCAGACTATCCAGGCTCGCACGTCGTCGTCCGCGCGCGCAGCCGCGACGAACAGGTTCCGCACCGCACGCTCGTCGAGGCCGCGCGCCTCGCCGCGCACTTCAGCCAGGCACGCCAAGACTCGAAGGTCGCCGTCAACTACACGCAGCGCAAGTTCGTCTCGAAACCGAAGGGCGCGGCCCCCGGCCTCGTCTACCTTTCTTCGTTCCGCACGCTCCTCGTCGAGCCGCGCGAAGAGCTGAAGCGCATCAAGGAGTGAGGACGGAGACTTTTATGAAGCGACCTTCTGAAATGCTTTTATGACGCGAGCGTCTGACACGTCGGAGCCTTTGCGCGAGCCTGATGAGGTGACGCCGGAGTGGCTCACGGATGTCCTGCGGCGCGAGGGGTGTCTCGCGCGCGGCGAAGTGGCCGGCGTGCGCGTGGCTTTGTCGCGCGCGCTAGTCGTGTCGAGCGTCGCGCGGCTCGAAGTCAGTTACACGGCGGGCGCGCAAGGCCCGGCGCGACTCTTCCTCAAGGTCTCGACGCCGAAGGTGCCGGCGCACTTCAGCCGCAGGGAGGTCGACTTCTACAAAACGGTGGCGCGCGCATCGCCCGAACTGCCGCTCGTCAGGTGCTACGACGCCGCCTTCTCCGAGCACAGCGGCGCGGCGCACCTCCTGCTCGAAGACCTGATGGAGACGCACGCGCAGCCTCCGGTACCGCTCCCGCCTTCTGTGCGTGACTGCGAGCTGGCCGTCGAGAGCCTCGCGCTCCTGCACGCGCGCTGGTGGGAGAGTCCGCGGCTCGGCGTTGACATCGGCACGCTCACGACCGAGGCGGGGTTCGAGGAGATTCGGGCGCTGCTCGGAAAACATCTCGCGGGCTTCGCCGACTTCCTCGGCGACCGCCTCCTGCCGCAGCGCCTGAAAACTTACGAGCGCATTCTCGCCGGGCCGATGACGCCGTGGCGGCGCATGCTCCGGCGCGAGGGGCTGACCGTCACGCACGGCGACGCGCACTGGTGGAACTTCCTCTTTCCACGCGACGGCAGCGGCCCCGCCGTCATCTTCGACTGGCACCTGTGGCATGTGGACGCGCCTTTGAAAGACCTCGCCTACTTGATTGCGCTCAACTGGTACCCTTCGCGCCGCGCGGTGTTTGAGCAAGGGCTTCTGCGCCGTTATCATGAGACGCTGGCGGGCGCAGGAGTCGCCGCTTACGGCTGGGAGGCTTGCCTGCGCGACTACCGCGTGCAGATCATCAGGGAGCTTTTCGTCCCCGTGTGGCAGTGGTCGAGCGGCTTGGAGCCGACGCACTGGTGGTCGAGCCTGGAGAGAATCTGGTTGGCCTTCGAGGACTTGAACTGCGCCGAGTTGATCGAGAGCTGAAAGGTTAAGAGATGAGCAGCAAAGCAGAGGGCACTGCGGCGAACGCGCAACAGACTTCGGAAGAACTCTTCGCGCGCGCCGTCGAGCTGATGCCGGGCGGCGTGAACTCGCCCGTGCGCGCCTTCCGCGGCGTCGGCGGGACGCCGCGCTTCATCGCCGAAGCGCGCGGCGCGACGATGACCGACGTTGACGGTCGCACATACGTCGACTACGTCGGCTCCTGGGGGCCGATGATCCTCGGCCACGCCGACCCGGAAGTCATAGACGCGCTCCGCGCGGCGCTCGCGCGCGGGACGAGCTACGGCGCGCCGACCAAGCTTGAGGTCGAGATGGCCGAGGAGATAATTGACGCCGTGCCTTCGGTCGAGATGGTGCGGATGGTCAACAGCGGCACCGAGGCGACGATGTCGGCACTCCGCCTCGCGCGCGGCGCGACCGCGCGGAACAAGATCGTCAAGTTCGAGGGCTGCTACCACGGCCACGGCGACAGCCTGCTCGTCAAAGCTGGTTCGGGCGTCGCCACGCTCGGACTCCCCGATAGCCCCGGCGTCACCTCTTCGGTCGCGCACGACACGATCACCGCGCCCTTCAACGACGCCGCCGCGCTCGAACAGGTCTTCGACGAACACGGCGCTGACATCGCCGCCGTCATCATCGAGCCGGTGGTCGGCAACATGGGCTGCGTGCCGCCGCGACAGGGCTACCTGCAACACTTGCGCGACATCACGACGCGCCACGGCGCGCTCCTCATCTTCGACGAGGTGATGACCGGCTTCCGCCTCGCGCGCGGCGGCGCGCAGGAGCTTTACGAAATCACGCCCGACCTCACGACGCTCGGCAAGATCATCGGCGGCGGCCTGCCCGTCGGCGCATACGGCGGGAGGCGCGACATCATGGAACAGATCGCGCCCGCAGGCCCCGTCTATCAGGCTGGCACGCTCTCCGGCAACCCGCTCGCGATGACCGCGGGCCTCGCCACGCTCCGGCGTCTGCGCGACCGCGCCATCTACGAGCGGCTCGAACAGGCCGGTCAGAGACTTTGCGAAGGTCTCTCCGAAGCCGCGCGCGAGGCGGGCGTCGCCACCGTGACGAACCGCGTCGGCTCGATGTTCACGACCTTCTTCAACGCCTCGCCCGTCAACGACTGGCCCTCCGCCGCGCGCTCCGACCGCGTTCTTTACGGCAAGTTCTTCCACGCCATGCTCGACGCGGGCGTCTACCTCGCGCCCTCGCAGTTCGAGGCCGCCTTCATCGGCGTCGCACACACGGACGAGCTACTCGACAAGACGGTCGAGGCGGCGCGCAAAGCCTTTCGCTCTCTCTGAGCCGCGGAGAAGAATTTGAACGGCCAGGTCTCTAATGTGCTGCGG
>JALZHC010000339.1 GCA_030914105.1 Acidobacteriota bacterium | reverse complement strand
TCACCTCTTACGACCCGGACGTGTCCATCGGCAAGCTGCGCGCGGCGAGCCTCTTCACAATCGTCTACCTCGCCGCCGAGAACGTCCGCAGCCCGAAAGTGCTCCGCGCGCTCACGCTCACGCTCGTCGCTTCGTGCGCGCTCGGCTTAGTCCACACGTTCGGCGTCTTCGCCGTCGGGCGCGGCGTGAAGGTGCGACAGCTCGCGGCCGACAGCCCCTTGCGCGCGGCGGGCATCGAGGAGGGCGACACGATCCTTTCGGTTGACGGGGCGAACGTGAACAGCCCCGCGGAGGTCGAGCGGGCCATCAAGACCGAGCGGCCTTCCCTCGACAAGCTCTACCGCTGGCCCGACGGCACGAGGGCCTGCGCCTGGGACGAGCACGAGGCGTGCGTGCGCGTCTACCGCGCAGAGGTTCTGCCCACGACCAACATCGCGCGCGACGCGCTGCCGCCGGGTGCGACGCCGGAGGCGCGGCTCGGCATACTCGGTTGGTCGCGCGGGCGCGACGAGCGCGCGAGCGGGTTCTACGGGCAGTACCAGACCTACTCGGAGGTCTTGCAGCTCATCGCCTCGCTCGCGCTCGGACTTCTGGTCGCGCTGCGTCGCAAGTGGAGTTTGAGGGGCGCGCTGTTGTCAATCGCGCTCGCAGGCGTGTGCGGCGCGCTGCTGCTGACTTTGACGCGCGCCTCCTGGGCGGGCTTTCTGCTCTCGGCGCTGACCGTCGTGCTCGTCGGCGCGAGCCGCCGAACGCTCGTCGTCGCGGCGTGCGTGGCTCTGCCCGTCGTCCTCGCGGGGCTGTTCGTGCTTCAACAGAAGCGGCAGGTCGGTTTGATAGACGCGCGCGACCAGTCAACCACCTGGCGTCTGATGGTCTGGCGCGACGGCACGCGCATCCTCTTCAGCAGCCCGCGCCACCTGCTTGTCGGCGTCGGCATGGATTCTTTGAAGCGGCGCTGGCGCGAGTGGGGCATGTTCGATCAGGGCCGCCAGCCCTGGGGCCATCTTCATTCGACGCCTTTGCAGCTCGCCTTCGAGCGCGGCCTGCCGACGCTCTTCGTCTGGCTCGCCTGGCTCTTCGTCTACGCGCGGACGCTCTGGCGGATGCTGCGCGGCGGCGCTTTGGAGGGTTGGGTCGAGCGCGGGCTGACCTTAGGCGCTCTGGGCGGGCTGGTCGGGTTCGTGGCGGGCGGACTCGTGCACTACAATTTCGGCGACTCCGAGGTGGTGATGGTCTTCTATTTCGTGATGGGCCTCGCGCTCGCCGCCCGTCGGCTCCGACGCCTCCCCGCCGACGCGCAAGAGACTTAAAGGCCGCGCGTTCCTTCCGACGCAGAGGCGGATTTAATTTCGACCGGCGGGCGGATTTTAAGAAGTGCGGCGAAACTGCGCGCGCCGCCGCGGCGTAAGAGTTGGTTTGGGAGAAGGGAACGAAGATGAAGAAACTCGCCGGACTACTCGCCTTCGCCGTCGCGCTCGCGGGCGCGATTCTGCTGACGCAGCATTACTCCACGCGGCCCGCGCCGCCACCGTCCACGCCCGCGGCAGCACCCGCGTCATCGCAAGCCCCTTCAGCGCCCGCCGCGCTCGCGCGCGACGACGCACACGTCACCTTCAAGACGCAGCTCGTCACGCTCGACTTCGCCGCCAAAAAGAGTCACGTCACGCTCAACCTGGAGCGCGACCCGGCGGGGCCTGCACCCGAAAAAATCTGGGTCTGGGCCTACTTCTTCACGCCGGACGCGCCCGGACGCTACTGCGCCGCAGACCCCGTCGAGCTGCGCCAGCCCTTCGCCGCCGGCAACCGCGCGACCGTCAACGTCGAAGCCCCACTCGCCGACTGCCCCGCGCCGCGCGCGCCCTCTTCGACCTACTACGCACGCGTCAACGTCTCCGCCGAGTCGGCCTTCGCCGCGCGCCTCAACGAACAGCGCATCAGCTACGACATCTCGCAGGCCTCGCCCGCCGTCGTCGAAGGCGCGCAGCCGAAGCACCACTAACAAAAGCGCTCAACCAGGCAGTAGCCCGACCGTGAGGGCGTCTGGTGAACTCAGAGGTATGAACGCGGAACGATGAACTGAAGGCAAGCCGTCTTTCAGTTCATCGTTCCGCGTTCCGACTTACGCGTTCCGCCGACGCCCTCCCTCACAGTCGGGCTACTGCCCGGAGTGCAAGTCCGCGCCGCCGCCTCCGTTCAGACTTTGTCATCAGGCCAATTTCGGCTTGGACTCTTTACGGACGGAGGAAACATCATGAGTCACGCAGAACGACGGACGGGCGGCAGGGCGAAGGCTGTGTGCGCGCCGCAGGCCCAGGCGAAATCCCGTCAACTCTTCCTGTTAGTTCTCGCGCCCCTCGCGCTGCTCGCGGCCTCTTGCTCCAGCGCCGACAATTACAACTCGGAGATGGTTGCACGGAAGGCCGAGCAGCCCGTTCTGTCAACGAACGCGAACGCGTCGAACGCGAACGTCGGCGTCGTTGCGAACACGGACGCCAACATGCCCGCCGCCAGGGAGGCCGGGGAGTACGCCCCGCAGGAGCAGGAGTCGGCGCGCGGCGAGTCTTACGCGAAGATTGAAGAGAACCCCTTCCTGGAGGCCGCGCGCGCGCCGCTCTCGACCTTCTCGATTGACGTGGATACGGCCTCCTACAGCAACACGCGCCGCTTCCTCAACGAAGGCCGCCTGCCGCCGAAGGACGCCGTCCGCATCGAGGAGCTGGTCAACTATTTTTCTTACGACTACCCGCAGCCAGCCGGGAGCGCGCCCTTCTCCGTCAGTACGGAAGTCGCCGACTGCCCCTGGAACGCGCGCCACAGGCTCGTCCACATCGGCCTCCAGGGCCGGAAGGTCTCGACCGAGAACATGCCGCCCGCCAACCTCGTCTTCCTCATCGACGTGTCGGGTTCGATGGACGAGCCGCGCAAGCTCCCCCTCGTCAAATCATCCCTGCGCACGCTCGCCGAGCAGCTCACGGCGCGCGACCGCGTGGCCATCGTCGTCTACGCGGGCACGAGCGGACTCGTCCTGCCCTCCACGCCCGGCGACCGCAAGGGCGAGATTATCTCGGCCATCGAACGGCTCGAAGCCGGCGGCTCGACCAACGGCGGCGAGGGCATCCAGCTCGCCTACCGCGTCGCGCGCGAGAACTTCATCCGCGGCGGAACGAACCGCGTCATCCTCTCCACAGACGGCGACTTCAACGTCGGCCTGACGGGCGACGACGCGCTCGTCCGTCTCATAGAACAGGAGAGACAGGATGGCATCTTTCTCTCCGTCCTCGGCGTCGGCGAGGGTAACCTCAACGACTCGATGATGGAGAAGCTCGCCGACAAAGGGAACGGCAACTACGCCTACATCGACACGGAATCGGAAGCGCGCAAGGCTCTGGGCGAGCAGGTCGGCGGCACGCTCGTGACGATTGCGAAGGACGTGAAGATTCAAGTTGAGTTCAACCCGCACGCCGTCGCCGGCTACCGGCTCATCGGCTACGAGAACCGCCTGCTCGCCGAACGCGACTTCAACGACGACCGCAAGGACGCAGGCGAGATCGGCGCGGGCCACACCGTCACTGCGCTCTACGAGATCGTCCCCGCTGGCCAGAAGGTCGAGAACCCCGGCGTCGACTCGCTCAAGTATCAGCAGCCCGCCGAAGGGCAGCAGGGCGCGAGCGCGGGCGAGCTGTTGACGATCAAGCTGCGCTACAAGGAGCCGAGCGGCGGCGCGAGCAAGCTCCTGAGCGTCGGCGTCGTGGACGGCGGCGCGAGCTTCGGCAACGCCTCCGAGAACTTCAAGTTCGCCGCCGCCGTCGCCGAGTTCGGCATGCTCCTGCGCGACTCGCGCTACAAGGGCCACGCCACTTACGACGGCGCACTCCAGCTCGCACGCGCCTCCGCCGGCCCAGACCTGCGCGGCTACCGCAAGGAGTTCGTCAAATTGGTAGAGACGGCGAAAGGACTCTCGCCGCGAGGTTAGGCGAACTGAACGCCGCGGCGAACTGAATCCTAAAATTCGGCCACCCTTATCTTCACACGAGGGGCGCGCCTTTGCTGAGAGGCGCGCCCGCCGTTTCGTTTAGAACTTTCCGAGACGATGCCACGTTGAGTTCTCACTCGAACTCTATAATGTCCCACACGCCCGGAGCCGGATAATTTCTCTCAAGATAACCGATCACCGGAACCAGCCTTGACTTCCACTCCGGCTCCCAACTGTTCACCCACCGCGCGAAACGCTCCAACGCGCCGCGATCCTCCGAGACGCTGAGTTCGCCGGAAACGATGAGGTCTGCGATACGTTGCACGTAGCTCCGCCTCTGGACATTTGTATGCGGCTTCGGGTTGTCGCCGAATGATGCAGGGTGCCGCAGCCAGCGCAGGAGAAGCCGGTCAACGCGGCTGCGCGATTCCCCCGCGCGCAGAGCCGGGGCATCGATGAGGTAAGAGAAGAGAGTAATAATCTGCCCTCTGACTAGCGGCGACAAGGCAGTCTCCGGCAGGAGCAACGGGTTTAGAACTAGCTCGACAGTGCTACATATTTCATCGGCTACATCCTCTCTAAGGAGGTGTCTCCCCAACCGCGTCATACGCCATAAAACCTCCTCGTGAGTCGGGAAAGTGCGGCACCAGTTTAAAATGTGCTTTACGGTCTCGGTCGTAATGTCGGGCTGCTTGGCAAGATATTTAATCAAAAATTCTGCACTCTCCTTATCGCCGTGTTGGCCGAGCCACTGGGTAGCCTGTGATTGGATTAGCGAGAAGTCCCCGCCGCTCTCAAGCCAAGCCCTGTAGATGAAATCCGCTTCCGCGTCTGCCTGATGCTCAATGAGCCACGCGGTGATTGCGTCTGCCACTATCTCAGGGTCGCCGCCCGCATCGAGCCAGGCTTTACAGGCGAAATCTGCCCCGGCTTCCGTCGCGTGCGCGGCGAGCCAAGCGACGATTGGCTCTTGAATCAGCTTCCTATCGCCGCCCGCATCGAGCCACGACTTGTAGACGAAACCCGCTTCGGCGTCCGCCCCGTGCGCGGCGAGCCAAGCGACGATTGAGCTTCGCACCGTCTCGATGTCGCCGCCCGCGTCGAGCCACGGCTGGTAGACGAAACCCGCTTCGGCGTCCGCCCCGTGCGCGGCGAGCCAAGCGACGATTGAGCTTCGCACCGTCTCGATGTCGCCGCC
>JALZHC010000338.1 GCA_030914105.1 Acidobacteriota bacterium | reverse complement strand
GCGTCAGGCCCCGAAGCCAGCTCGCGCTCGCCGCGCCGACGCGCCGCCGCCAGGTTTCGCGCGAAGTGCTCCCGCACGGTCTCGGCCACCGCGCGCGCCGCCGGGTACGCAGGTTCCGTCATTGCTTAATCACCTATTGCCATCTTGAGCCTATACAGAACCGCGAGCGGTAGCGAGCGGGTAGACGTTCCGTGAGGAAAGCCCTTATCGAAGCTCACACCCGGTCGTTACCGCTCGCGGTTCTGTAATCCTCTTGAATCAGCTCGACGGGGACGCGCACGGCCTCGGTCTCCTCCGGCGGGCCGAAGAGTTCCGGGTGGATGATGCGCGCGAGTACTTCAGCGCCTTCGACGACGCGCGGGCCGGGTCGGCTGAAGTAGCTCGTGGCGTCGACGGCCCAGACTTCTCCTCGGCGCGCCGCGGGCAGCTCGCCGAAGCCGCGCGGCAGACGCGCATGCGCGAGCGCGCTGATGATCTCCTGCTTGTAGTAGCCGCAGGGCGCGAACACTACGACTTCGGGGGCGTAAGCTTGAATCTCTTCGGCTGTGGTCGTCCGCGACTTGCCGCCCGCGTTGCCGAACGAGGAGTCGCCGCCCGCAAACGCGACCTGTTCGGGAACCCAGTGGCCGGGCGCGAACGGCGGCTCAAGCCATTCGAGGACGAGCGTGCGCGGTCGAACGTGGACGCCCGCGAGCGCGGCGGCGAGCGCATCGAGCCGCGCCGTCAAACTATGGACGAGCGACTCGGCCTCCCGTTCCCTGCCGGTCAGCGCGCCGACCGTGCGGACGTTCGCGAAGATGTCCTGAATCGTCTCCGGTTCGAGCGAGACGACGCGCGCCTCTGCGTCGAACATGCGCGCGGCCCCGAGGACGGTCTTGTAGCTGACGGCGCAGACCTCGCAAAGCTCCTGCGTGATGATGAGGTCTGGATTAAGCTCGCGCAGCCGCTCCTCGTCCAGCTCGTAGATCGAGCCGTGGCCGTCGAGCTGCGAACGGACGGCGTGGTCTATCTCGGCGCTCGACATCTCGGCGTGCGAGATGCGGCTCGCCGTCAGCACCGTCTTCCCCGTGACCGACGCGGGGAAGTCGCACTCGTGCGTGACGCCGACGAGCGCGTCTTCGAGGCCGAGCGCGCAGACGATCTCCGTCGCCGACGGCAGGAGCGAGACGATGCGCAGCGCGTCCTTGGACATTGCTGATTCCCTTCTCACTGTTTCTTGAACCGTTCGCGCCGAGATTGCCCGCCGCGCCGCGCCGCTGTCAAGAACGCTGCCGGGCTTTCAGCCGAGCACCCGCTCGCTTTTACGCGCGCCCGCCGAGAGGGTACAATTCAGACGGCTGGTTCAAAGTCGAAAGTTCAAAGTTAAAAGTCCGACGCGGCGCTTTTAACTTTGAACCTTGAACCTGGGACTTTGAACTTGAAACCTGGGACTTAAGCCGGAGGGTGTCATGCAGGAGCGTGGCGAGTTGCTCGTCGAGGGCTTTGTGGATCACGTCGCCGTCAGGTCGGAAGACATACGTGCCGACGCGCGCGCCTACGAGCGGCTCGGCTTCCGCCTGGAGACGATGTACGACGACTGGGCGATGCTGCGCGACGCGCGCGGCTTCGGCGTGGCGCTCTTGCCGCCCGGCTCGAAGCACCCGCAGCACATCGGCATCCGCGTCGAGTCGCGCGAGGCGCTCGAAGAGGCCGCGCGCCGCGAAGGCCGCCCCGTCAAAGAGCACCGCGACCGCTCCGTCTCCTTCTACACGAAGGGCGTCGGGGGCCGCGCCGTCGAGGTCATCTACTACCCGCCGGACTACAAAAAGCCGTGATAAGTGATGAGTGATAAGTGATAAGAAAGAGCGAGCCGCAGTTTCTCATCACTTATCACTCATCACTTATCACTTATCACTTATGAACGCCCTACTCTTTCTCGAATTTTTAGGGACGAGCGAGCTGCTGATGATCGCGGTCGTGGCGCTGCTGCTCTTCGGGCCGCGGAAGCTGCCGGAGATCAGCCGCACGCTCGGCAAAAGCCTGGCCGAGTTCAAGCGCGCCTCCGACGACTTCAAGCGCACATGGGAATACGAGGTCGAGCTTGAGCGGCGCAAGCCCGCGCTCGACGCCGCCGAAGAGCCGCGTGCCGACATGGGCGAGACGACGGAACAGTCTGCGAGCAAGGCGGGCGCGGGCGCGTGGGGCGCGACCACTTCGGGCGTCACGGCAGAGGAGTTGATGAACCGCGGCGTCCGCGCGCAGCAGGAGAGTCAGACGGTCGCGCGCACTTCGTCCGGCGCTGAGGCGGGGACGAGCGCGGGCGACGGCGCAAGCGAAAGCGTGGTCGAAGGCTCGGTGGCCGAAGGCTCGGCGGCTTCGTTGATCGGCGGCGCGGCGGCTCCGGATGAAGGCGAGGGCGACATCGAGCTGAACGCTTCGTAACTCGCGGCGCGCGCACACGTCGCCTCGCGGCGCGGCTGTGCGGCCAGAGACTTGCTGCCCGTCGTCATACTTCCCACGCGGCTTTCGGACTTAAAGCTTCCCAGATGGCTTCAACCCTTCTCGATACGGACAAGGACGAGGGGCACGAGGGGCGTCAGCTCGGCGGGCAGATGTCTTTCCTCGAACACCTCGACGAGCTGCGACGCCGCCTCATCCGCTCGATCATCTTCATCTTCGCCGCGCTCCTCGTCTGCTGGTTCGTCTCCGACCGCATCTACAACTTCCTCTCCGTCCCCGTCCGACGCGCGATGGCCGAAGCCGCCGAGCGCCCCGTGCCGCTCAAAGGTCTGACGGGCGGCGAGACCATCATGCCGCTCGGCTCGCTCTCCGAAGGCTCGACGGGCCGTTACGTCTTCGCGGAGTCGGCGCGTCTCGGCCAGAGCGTCATCCCTGCGGGCGCGTCCGTGGCGGCGCGAGTCGCGCGCGGCCCCGACGGGCAGCTCGGCGTCTTCACCGACGAGCCGCTCTTCGCCGGCGCGACCGTCATCCCGAAGGGCGTGCGCCTGCCCGCGGACTTCGCGGCGCAGCCCGGCGCGCTCTCAGACCGCGAGGGCCAGCTCGTCATCCACACCGCGCTCGAACCCTTCGCGCTCTATCTGGAAGTCTCGCTCTACGCGGCGCTCTGCCTGTCGATTCCGTTCCTGCTTTGGCAAATCTGGGCCTTCGTCGCGCCGGGCCTCTACCCGCACGAGCGCGGCTATGCGCTGCCGTTCGTTTTGATGTCGAGCTTCTCTTTCGTCATCGGCGCGGCCTTCGCCTACTACGTTATCTTCCCGCCGGCAGTCCACTACCTGCTCGGACTCGGCCAGGACTTCCGGCTCTTCTTGAACGCCTCGGACTACTTCGACTTCATCATCCTCGTCATGCTGGCGATGGGCGTCGTCTTCCAGATGCCGGCGATCACCTACGTGCTGGCGCGCATCGGGATCGTGGACGCGCGCTTCCTCGTCAACCACTGGCGCATCTCGACCGTTATCATCCTCATCGCCGCCGCCGTGCTCTCGCCCACCAACGACATCCCGAACATGCTCCTCTTCGCCGCGCCGATGCTCGTCCTCTACGTCGTCTCGGTCTTCGTCGCCTGGATTTTCGGCAAGCCGCGCACGACCTCGTAAATTCTCTCTGTGACCTTCGTGAAGACCTCCGCGACCTCTGTGGTTAAGAAATTCGAATTTCACCACAGAGGATACGAACGATTTTGCAAAGGTCAGAGAGGGAAGCTGAGGGGGCCGTATCCCCGGCGCGTTTTCCGGTAATCACTTTTGAAAGAATGCGCCGGGGGCGCGAGTCCGGGGGACTTTAAAGGCGTCCGACAGGCAACCGGGGAGTACCCCCGGCGCATCTTGACTGTGTCTCCGGCGAGGCTCTACAATCGGCCCGAAAGTCGCGGCGACGGCTGGATTTAGCCCCGGCGGGAGACTGACCCCCGACGGTTTTTCCGGCGTCGCCATTTTAGTGGCCTCAAAAGTTATTTTTCCGGCAGCCCTTAAGCGGCCCTGCTCGCCCTCTTCGCCTCGGGGGCCGAGGGGCCGGCACCCAAGTTAAAATTGTTCTGCCTATACAGGAGTTCTAAAGCGATGTCTCGTCAGAAGCGTCTGCGCGCCCTGGCCCTGGCCTTCGGCGTCCTTCTCTCCGGCACCCCTGCGGCGCTCGCCCAGCAGAAAGACAAAGGCAAGCGCGCAGACCAGCAACAGGAAGTGCCCGACCGCGAGCGCAACGTCCGCAAAGAAAAATCCAACATGTTCAAGAAGTGGATTGAGGAGGACGTTGCCTACATCATCACGCCCGAAGAGAAGAAGGCCTGGAATAAGCTCCAGACCGACGAGGAGCGCGAGCAGTTCATCGAGGCCTTCTGGCGACGCCGCGACCCAGACCCGGACACGGACGTTAACGAGTATCTCGAAGAGCACTACGAGCGCATCGCCTACGCCAACGAGCACTTCGCCTCCGGCATCCCCGGCTGGAAGACCGACCGCGGTCGCATCTACATCATGTATGGCCCGCCCAACGAGAAGGAGACGCACCCTTCCGGCGGGCAGTACGACCGGCCTTCCTACGAGGGCGGCGGCTCGACGACCACCTACCCCTTTGAGGTCTGGTTCTACCGTTACCTGCCCGGCATCGGCTCCGGCATCGAGATCGAGTTCGTTGACCCGACGGGGTCGGGCGAGTACCGCATCGCGCGCAACCCCGATGAGAAGGACGCGATGCTCAACGTCCCCGGCGCTGGGCTGACCTTAAACGAGCAGCTCGGTCTTTCGAGCAAGGCCGACCGCCTGAGCAGCATGGGCACGTTCGGCTACAGCGGCCCCGGCGCGCGTGAGCAGGACAGCCCGTTCACGCGCCTCCAGCTTTACACTGACTTGCAGAAGCCGCCGCAGGTCAACGACGTTCTGGAGAAGAATCTGCTCGCCACGACCAACACCGGCGCGGTCGACACCGCCGCGCTCAGCGTCGCTACGAAGGTTGACTTCTACCGCGCCTCCGACAACACAGTGATGACGGCGCTCACCATCCAGACCGACAACGGCGACCTGACCTTCAAGGACGTGGGCGGCGTGCAGCAGGCGCGTCTGAACATCTACGGTCGCGTCACGAACCTTTCGGGCCGCCGCATCACGAGCTTTGAAGACCCCGTGACGACCGAGGCGACGCCCGAAGAGCTGACTACGGCGAAGGATCGCAAGTCGG
>JALZHC010000906.1 GCA_030914105.1 Acidobacteriota bacterium | reverse complement strand
GCGCAGGCCGTTTCCGCCCTCAACCACCCGAACATCGTCACGATTTTCGACGTGGGCGACGACGCCGGGACGAACTTCATCGCCACCGAGTACGTCGAGGGCCGGACGCTGCGCGAGGTCTTGAACGGAGGGAAGCCGCCGCTGCTCGATGTCCTGAAGATCGCCGCGCAGGTCTGCGAGGCGCTCGAAGCCGCGCACGAGAGCGGCGTCGTCCACCGCGACATCAAGCCCGAGAACGTCATGCTCCGCCCCGACGGCTACGTCAAAGTCCTCGACTTCGGCCTCGCCAAACTGACCGAGGAGGCGAACCCCGCGCTCTCGCAGGCGCCGACGCTGGCCGCGTTCCGCACAGACCCCGGCGTCGTCATGGGCACGTTGCAATACATGTCTCCGGAGCAGGCGCGCGGCATCAGTGTGGACGAGCGCACGGACATCTGGAGCCTGGGCTGCGTGCTCTACGAGATGGTCGCGGGCCGCGCCCCCTTCCGCGGCGAGACGACGAGCGACGCGCTCGCAGCCGTCCTCGCCACGGAGCCGCCGCCGCTGGCGCGCTTCACGCCGCGCGCGCCCGAAGGCCAAACGCCGTCGCCGACCGGACAGGTTCAGCCGGCGCAACAGACGCTCCTGCTCTCGTCGCTCATCGGCCCGCGCGGAAGCTCGCGCCGCCGCGCGGCCTTCTCCCTCGCCGCGGCGCTCTTCGTCTGCGCGGCCCTCGCCTTCGCGCTCTACAAGCTCTAGCCGCGGCCCGACGGGCGCTGGCTCGCCGTCGAGGTCAAGCGCGGCGAGGAGACGCAGATCGCAGTCATTCCGAGCGACGGCGGCGACCCCGTGCAGTTGACCTCGGAGCACGGCGACAGTTGGCCCCACTCCTTCTCGCCCGACGGCGATAAGATAGCCTTCGCCGGTCGGCGCGGCGGCATCTGGAACATCTACTGAGTCTCGCGCTCGACCCGCCAGCAGAAGCAGCTCACCAACTACACGAAGCTCAACGCCTTCGTCCGTTACCCCGCGTGGTCGCCGCTCGGCAACCAGATCGTCTACGAGTACAACGAGGTTACGGGAAACATCTGGACGGCAGAGCTGAAATAGGGGCCGCGCCGGGCCGCGCCGGGCGGCGTGCGTCCGCTCCCGGACGCGAAAATTTCGGGGCGCGGGCCGGGGAACCTTGACTTTGCGCGGCGGCGGTTATAGGCTGCGCCATATTTCCTGAGCGCAGGGCGTGGTTCCACTCCGCCACAGACTCTGCCTCGCTGCTTGATTGGCGTGACCGAAAAGACGGCCTCCCAGACCGAACCCGAGGCTCAGGGGCGCTACGGCCCAACAGCCGAACTCTTCGCCACACGCTAAAATGGGCGGCGTCGCCGCCACCCTTGAGCGTTTCGTTTATGATCCTCAAGCGAAGTTTTGCCTCGCGCTCCAACTCGCCCAGACTCCGCGACGTGCCCCGCCGCGGCCAACTGCCCGTTAACAGCTTACTCGCAAACGACGGAGATAGCCCCCATGTCGAGTCCCGATTCGCCCCGCCAACCGCAGAGCCTCCCCACGCGCGCGCGCACGCCCCGCGCTAAAGGCGCGCACCGCCTCGCAGTCTTCCTCGTCGCGCTCTGCTTCTTCGCGGCCTCGGCCTCGCTCTTCCTCTACGTCCGCGGGCGCGCGGCGGCGACGACCTTCTACTCGCAGGGCAGCCTGCCGCCCGAAGTTCTGGCGAGCTGGAGCACGACCCGCGACGGCGTCGGCGGCACGCCCCCGACCAGCTTCACAAACGGTGATGTCTTCGTCATCCAGAACACGCACAACATGTCCACGCTGACCACGTGGAGCGTCTCCGGCTCAGGCTCGAAGGTCGAGATCGAGAGCGGCGGGACGCTGACGGCCAACAATGCCGTCACCCTTGGGTCGACGACGACCTTCCAGATCGACGGCGGCGGCACATACGTCCACAACAACAACTCGGCATACGGCAGCACCATCTTCAACGGCACGGAATCCTTCGCCGCGACGAGCACCGTCATTCTCAACAACTCGAACACGACCGGCCCTTCCGGCGTCGCCTTCGGTAATCTGACCATCAACTTCACGACCGACCCCGGCGGCGTGGTTAATTGCAGCGGCGGGATAACGACCATCAACGGGAACCTGACGGTGACGAGCACCTCGACCCGCGAGTTCAGGCTCGCCGCCAACACC
>JALZHC010000337.1 GCA_030914105.1 Acidobacteriota bacterium | reverse complement strand
AACTTCGGCTTCACGGCCACGCACGCCGGCGTGCGCGTCGCGACGCTGATGGACTTCGGCCACATCACGACGCTCGTCGCCGAGCGCCTTCGGGCCTGCGCGGCCATCGTCATCGAGTCGAATCACAGCCGCGACATGCTCAAGGCGTGCGCCGTCTATCCCTGGGAGCTGAAGCAGCGGATACTCTCGCGCACCGGCCACCTCTCGAACGAGGACGTGGCCGCGTGGCTGCGCGAAGGCTTCGACGGCACAGCCTCCCACGTCGTGCTGGCACACCTCTCGCAGCGCGCCAACAACCCATACCTCGCCAAGCTCAACGCCGAAGAGGCCCTGCGCGAGCGCGGCGGACTCTTCCAGACCTCGACCAAAGTCACGCTCTCGCACCACAAAGAGCCGACGCCGTGGATAGAGATATGAAGGAAGGCAAAGGGCAGAAGGCAGAAGGCAGAAGTGCGGACGCGCCGCGCGCGAAGAATCAACTTCAGTATTCGCGCCTGCTCTCTTCCTCTGTTGCCTTTTGCCTTTTTACTTTTGCCTTCCACGGCTGCGCCGTCGACGAGCGGCGGGCTGTGCCGGCGGGCGCGCAGGCCGCGGTCGAGCGCGTGACCGAGGAGATCGCCGAGGGGCGCGACGCTGAAGTTTACTCGGAGGCCGCCGCGGAGTGGCGCGCGGCGGTGAGCGAAGACGAGAACAGTAAGATTCTGGCGCGCGTGCGCGAGCGCCTGGGCCGCGTCGAGAGCCGCGCGCTGCACACGGGGCGCGAACAGCAGAGCGCAGACCCGCCGCTCTCCGGCCACGCCCTCGAACTCGTCTACCAGACGCGCTTCGAGCGCGGCAACGCGATGGAGAAGTTCACGCTGCTTGAGCGCGGCGGCCAATGGCTGCTCGCCGGCTACACGGTCAGTTCAGACGTGCTGAAGTGAGCGGCCTCGAAACGCGAGGCGAACAGGTCAGCTTAAGGAGTCGGAATTGAAAACGACCGTTTGCGCAGTCTGCCTCAGCATCGCACTCCCTCTCTTCAACTTTGCCGCGCTCGCGCAGGCACCGCCCGCGCCGCAGGACGCGCGGTGTCAGGAGGCCAGCAAGGCATACGCCAGCTCCGTAGTAGGCGGCCCCCGCAGGACGCCGGATGAGCAGAAGGAGGCGGTGTATGAGGCGGGCAAGAAGTATCTACAGACCTGCGGGGACAGAGGTGACAGCTTCACGCGAAGCGTCAAGATGTGGGTATCAGCTTACGAGGCCGCGAAACTCAGGCGGGCAGTCGTACAGGTGGGCGCGCGGCTCGGCGCGGCGGCTGCCGCTGCGTTGATGGAGGCGTTGGCAAAGGCTAAATGATTGAACGCTACACGCTGCCCGAAATGGGCGCGCTCTGGTCGGAGCAGAACAAGTTCCGGAAGTGGCTCGACGTGGAGTTGGCCGTCTGCGAAGTCCACGCCGAGATGGGCGTGATCCCGCGCGAGGCCGTCGAGGAGATAAAGCGGAAGGCCGCCTTCACCGTCGAGCGCATACGCGAGATCGAGCGGACGACCGACCACGACGTCATCGCCTTCACCACGGCCCTGGCCGAATCCATCGGCGAGCCGGCGCGCTTCGTCCACTACGGCCTCACATCATCCGACGTGGTTGACACGGCCAACGCGCTTCTGCTGCGCGACGCGTGCGGCCTCCTGCTCGAAAAAGTGGGCGCGCTGATGGATGTCCTGAAGCGGCGCGCCTTCGAGTTCAAGAACACGCCGCAGGTTGGACGCACGCACGGCGTCCACGCCGAGCCGACCTCGTTCGGGCTGACCTTCGCGCTCTGGTACGACGAGACGCGGCGCAACCGCGCCCGGCTCGAACGCGCGCGCGAAGCGGTGGCCGTCGGAAAAATCAGCGGCGCGGTCGGCGCGTTCGCGCACCTCGACCCGGAAGTGGAAGAGAGGGTCTGCGCGCGGCTCGGTTTAAAACCAGCGCCCGTCTCGACGCAGGTCATCCAGCGCGACATCTACGCGGAGTATCTGACGACGCTCGCGGTCGTCGCCTCTTCGCTCGACAAGTTCGCCTTGCAGATACGCCACTGGCAGCGCACGGAAGTGCGCGAGGCCGAGGAGCAGTTCAAGCGTGGGCAGAAGGGTTCGTCGGCGATGCCGCACAAGCGCAATCCTATTTTGTCGGAGCGCATCTGCGGCATGGCGCGGCTGCTTCGCGGCTACGCGGTCGTCGGCCTCGAAGACGTGGCGCTCTGGCACGAGCGCGACATCTCGCACTCTTCCGCCGAGCGCGTCGTCCTGCCCGATGCCTCCATCGCGCTCGACTACATGCTCGCCAGGACGGCCTCGCTCATCTCGACGCTCGTCGTCTATCCTGAGCGGATGCTTGAGAATCTGAACGCGACGCGCGGACTGGTCTTCAGCGGCCAACTGCTGCTCGCGCTCACGCGCGCGGGAGTGTCGCGCGAGCTGGCCTACGAGTGGGTGCAGCGAAACGCCATGAAGACCTGGGACGAGGGCGGCGACTTCCGCACGCACGTGCTGGCGGACTCGGACATCTCCGCGCGGCTCGCGCGCGAAGATGTCGAGCGCGTCTTCTCGCTCGAAGGCTACCTGCGAAACGTCGACGCGGTCTTCGCGCGCGTGTTCTAAGGACTCGCGTGCGTGAAGGGAGAGCTCGTTCAAGGGACGCGGAGGGGTTCTTGTCGGACGTGGGATTGAGATTCGTGTCGGCCTCGTCGGTGTCGCTCGAAGCGTACGCCGCGGCGTTCACGTCTGCCTTCCAGGGCTACCAGTTTCCCGTCGCGGTAGACGCCGCGTGGCTCGCGCGCCGCGCGCGCATCGAGCAGCACGACCTCCACCAGTCGTTCCTCGTCTACGAAGGCGACGCAATCGTCGCCGTGTCGGGCATGGCGATCCGCGGTTACGCGGGCTGGGTCTGCGGCTTCGGCGTCATCCCCGAACGGCGCAGGCGCGGCCTCGGTCGCGAGATGATGCGAGCGCTCGTCGAGCGTGCGCGCGCCTGCGGCCTGCGCAGGCTTTCGCTTGAGGTGCTCGTGCGCAACGCCCCCGCCCGCCGGCTCTACGAGGGCGCAGGGATGCACGTCTCGCGCGACCTGCTCATGCTGGATCGAGCCGCGCCGCAGCCCGTCCCGGACAACGCCGCGGCCTCGAAGGGAGCCGCACCCGCAGGGTTGAAGAAGGCCGGAGCGGAATTGAAGAAGGCCGTACCGGGATTGAAGGAGGCGGCGACCGCGGAACTGCTCGGCCACTTCGCACGGCTGCACGCCGAGCCGCCCGCCTGGCAGCGCGACCTCCCCTGCCTGCTCGCCGGGCGCACGCGCGGACTCTACCTCGGCGCGCGCGCGCGCCCGCGCGCCTACGCGCTGCTCTCGGAATGGACGGACGGCACCTACCTCTCAGACCTTGCGGCCTCCGATGCGGCCAGCGCCGAAGAGCTATGTGGCGCGCTCGCGGGCCTCGCCGGCACGTTGAAAGTCCTCAACGAGTCGGAGCATAGTCTCTTCGTCGGGCCGCTGCTTGAGCGCGGCTTCGTCGAGACCGAGCGGCAGCACGAGATGGTCATGAGCTTGTAGTTGGAAAGTTACAAGTTCAAAGTTCCAGGTTGAAGGCCGGAGCATTTAACTTTGAACCTTGAACTTGTAACCTGGAACTAATTGGAGAACCCGTGAAAGCAAAAGTCTACGTCACACTGAAGTCGGGCGTGCTCGACCCGCAGGGCAAGGCCATCCAGCATTCGGTCGAGCTTCTCGGCTACGAAGGGATCGCGGACGTGCGGCAGGGGAAGTATTTCGAGATCACGCTTGAAGGCTCTCTGGACGAAGCGCGCGCGCGCACGCTGGCCGAAGCCGTGGGCCGCGACGTTCTGTCGAACCCGGTCATCGAAGATTTCCGCGTGGAGATCGAGTGATGAATTCGGTGTGGTGGTGTTGATTACTTGTATGGCCGCTATTCGCGTTTCTCTGCCTCGCGGTGCGGTAGGCACACAAGCTTTTTCAGCTTCTACGTTGCCGGCAAGACCTTTTCAATTTATCTGCCGGACTCGAGTGGGCTTGAAGTCCGGTTTGGTTCGGCCAGTAAGAGTTATAAAGAGATGTCCTTCCAGACGCCGATCACAGTAAAAGAGGCCGTTGACAACGTCCACTCCAAAAAGTACCTGCTCCCAGCGATTCAAAGGGAATTAGTTTGGGATACCCTGCAAATCGAACGCCTCTTTGATTCGCTGATGCGAGACTACCCGGTCGGCTCCTTTCTATTCTGGCACGTTGATAAGCGGAAGGCTCACGAGTTCCAGTTTTACGAATTCATCCGCGACTACCACGAGCGCGATAGAAAACACAACCCGAAGGCGGACGTGACTGGCGAGGACGACATCACTGCTATCCTCGACGGGCAGCAGCGCCTGACCGCGCTCTACATCGGGCTGCGCGGCACTTACGCCTACAAGGAGCACATGAAGCGCTGGGACAACCCAGCGGCCTTTCCGCCGCGAAAGCTCCACCTCAACCTCCTTAAGAAGTATTCCGACGAAGAGGAGATAGACCTCGAATACGATTTCCTGTTCCTCACAGAAAAGGAGGCGCAAGAGCAGCGCGACGAAGACCACTTCTGGTTCAGGGTCGGAGAAATTCTTCAGTTTAAAAATCTTTACGAGGTCGCCAACTACCTCGTGAGGAGCGCGCTGATGACGCTGCCGGAGGAGAGAGCGGTCTTCGCTAACGAGACTCTCCACAAGCTATATTCGGTAATTCACGAGGAGCGGGTCGTCAACTACTTTCTGGAGAAGGGCGAAGAACTGGACAAGGTGCTGAACATCTTCGTCCGCGTCAACAGCGGCGGCACGCCCTTGAGCCACTCCGATCTACTTCTCTCGATAGCCTCGGCGAGTTGGAGGGAGAGGGACGCGCGCGAGGAAATCACAAAGTTCGTTGACGAAATCAACAACGTCCGCAACGGCTTCAACTTCAACAAGGACTTCGTGCTGAAGACATGCCTCGTGTTGTGCGACTTCCCGGACATCGCCTTCAAGGTAGACAACTTCAACAAGCGGAACATGCTCGTCATCGAAAAGAAGTGGGAGGAGATAACCGAGGCCGTGAGGCTGACGGTCAACCTCGCCGCTTCTTACGGCTACAACCGCGACACGCTAGTCTCTAACAACGCCCTGATTCCCATAGCCTACTAC
>JALZHC010000336.1 GCA_030914105.1 Acidobacteriota bacterium | reverse complement strand
CGCCGTGACGTAGAGCTTGACGCGCCCGTCTTCGGGCTGTTCAAGCAGGCCGAGGACGAACTCCGTCACGTCGCCGTCGCCCACCTCACGTAGCGACGCCAGCATCGCGCGCCGCTGCTCGTAGTCGACGGGCCGCCGGTTGTCCGGGTCGACGAGCGTGAAGGCCCAAAGCTCCGTGCCCTGATAAAAATCTGGCACGCCGGGCGCTGTCGTCTTCAGAAGCGTCTGCGAGAGCGAGTTGAGCAGGCCTGCGCGCGCCACGGGCGACTGAAACTCCGCGAAGTCTTTGAGGAAGGCGCCCGCGCCGTCGGAAGAGTTCATCTCGCCGCCCGTCGCCGCCCGGCGTCCGAGCGTGGCGGCGACGAAGTCGCGGACGGCGCGCTCGTACTCTTCGTTCGGGTTGATCCAGCTCGTGTGGAGCTTCGCCTCCTTCAAAGCCTTCAACATGTACTCCTGCAAGCGGCTGACGTAGTCGGCGTGTTCGCCTTCGTCCATCGGGCCGAGCGGCCAGGTGCCGACGAGTGTCTGATAGAAGAGATACTCTTCGTTGGCGTCGGGCGCTTCCGCGCCTTCGACCGTCGCCTTCCTCCGACGGTTCAGCTCGCGCCAGCGGTGGAGCGCCTGGTTCCACTCTTCGGGCATCTCGGAGAGGACGTTGATGCGCGCGCGCGTGTCTTCGCCGCGCTTGGTGTCGTGCGTTGAGGTGGCCGAGAGCGTGTGCGGCCAAGCCTCCTGCCTGTCCTGGTTGCGGCGGTGGAAGCGTTCGACCGGGGTGCCGAAGATGGCCGGCTCGCCGCCGACTTCGTTTAGCGACGCGAGCGGGTAGAAACGGTAGAAGGCCGTGTCCTCAAGCCCCTTCGCCGTGACGGGGCTGGTGAGCTGCTGGAAGCGGAGCGCGAAGTCGCGGCGCTCGGCGCGCTCCGAAGGGGTGGTGCCCTTCGGGTCTTGGAGCAGCAGGAGCGAAGCGATGAAGTCGAAGACCGAAGGGTCTTGCGCGGGGTTGCGTCGCTTGGCGGCGCGGATGGCCGTATTGATGTTGAGCCGGTCGTCGGGGCTGACGGAAGTTTGCGTGCGGCGGATGTAGCTGCGGTAGACGGGGAAGCAGGCGATCACTTCTGTGAGCGCGTGGTGGAGGCTGTTCTGCGTGAAGTCGCGCGTGTAGCGCCGGCGCTCGGCGATGCGCGCGAGCTTGCGCGAGAGGACGTAGAGTTCCGAAGACATGGCCGCCTTCAGGATGAGCCGCTTGCACTCGTAGATCAGGTCGGAGAACTTGACGCGCGCGCCCGTGAAGTCGCCGTAGAGTTCGCGGAACGCCTGCGCGTTCGACGCGTCGACGAAGAGGCCGTTCAGAAGATTCAGGAAGTCGTAGCCGGTCGTGCCGTCGACGGGCCACTCGCGCCGCAGCAGCTCGTCGTGGCCGAGAATCTTCTCGACGACGACGTAGAAGGGCAGACGCCGCTCGCCGCCCTCGCCGCCGCTTTCGCCTCCGCCGCCGTGCTCGCCTTCGACGCTGCCCGCGCGTTCGCCTTCGACGCCGCTTTCGCCCGCGCCGATGCCCTCGCGCGTCTCTTCCTTGCGCGTGCGGCGCGCTGCCGCGGCGGCCTCGCGCTGGAGGTCTGTGAGGTACTTGAAGGGGTCGAGCAGGCCGTCAACGTGGTCGACGCGAAGGCCCGTGACGAGGCCGCGGCGGACGAGTCGGAGGACGACTTCGTGGACGGCTGTGAAGACGGGCCGCTCTTCGACGCGGACGGCGGCCAGCTCGTTGATGTCGAAGAAGCGCCGGTAGTTGATCTCGTCGGCGGCGACGCGCCAGAAGCTCAGGCGATACGACTGGTCGCTGATGAGTTCTTCGAGCGCGTCGAAGCTTTCGGGCCGCCCGCGCTCGCCGTTGATGCGTTGGAGCGCGTCGAAGACGGCGGCGCGCACCTCGTTGCTCTCTTTGACTAAATTTGAGAGCCGCCGCTTGACGACCTCCTTCTCGCGCCGGCGCTCGCGAAGGGCGGCGGGGTCGGTCTCGGTGCGCGGCGGCAGGTGGCTTAAGGAAGTGATGATGCTCTCTAATTCGAGGACGTGCGGGTGCGATTCGTCGAGGAGAGCGCGCGCGCCTTCGAGCGCGAGGCGCAGCACGAGCGTCGCGGTGCGCGGGGCGACGGGCAGTTGTGTCTCCCAGTAGTGGAGCTGGAACGCGCCGTCGCGGTAGGCGACGCGCATCTCTTCGCGTTCGAGCACGCGCCCGAACTGGTCGCCGAGAATGGGGAGCAGCACGCGATTCTTCAAGCTCGGGTTCGGCGGGTTCCAGTCAACGTCGAAGTAGCGCGCGAACTGTGAACTCGGCCCGTTCTCAAGGAGGTCTTGCCACCACTCATTCTCGGTCGAGGCGATGCACATGTGGTTCGGCACCACGTCGACGAGCAGGCCCATCCCGCGCTCTCGAAGCGCGCGAGCGAACTCGACGAGCGCCGCGACGCCGCCCGTCTCCGGGTTGACCTGCGAGTGGTCAACGATGTCGTAGCCGTGCGGGCTGCCGGGCCGGGCCTTCAGGATGGGCGAGGAGTAGCAGTCGGTGACGCCGAGGTCGCAGAAGTACTGAACGAGCGCGCGTGCCTGCTCGAAGGTAAAGTCGCGGTTGAACTGAAGCCTGTAGGTCGAGACCGGGATGCGTGCCTGCACAAACTCTCTCGTCTTCCGCCCGCGTGAAGTCTTACGGAGCCGGCGTCGGGCGGCGCGTGCCGACTTGCGGCGCGCGCGCCGGGCCGCGGGGCCGAAGGCGTCCGCGCTCGCCTTAAAAAAATGCCGGGACGAATCTCTCTGGTCGTGCGTGTGCAGCAATCATACCGCGCCGCGCCGTCGCGCCGTCAAGCGGCGTCGCCCGCGCCGCGCGAAACAGTCTCTTCCGAAGGATACGCCAATTTTAACCGACGCGCGCGCGCCGTCACAGTTCGCCAGCGTACTCTGAAGCAGTAGCCAGTAGTCAGTAGCCAGCAGACAGTAAGCTCCGCGCCGAGGGCGTTGAAGCCGACATTGCTGTCGCCTGCCGACAAAGATTTCTACTGACTACTGGCTACTGCTCTTCAGCTCGCCGACGCGGTCTGAGTCTGCGCGGCTGTCTCCGAAGGCTCGCCCGCCGTCGCAATTTCCAGAATGCGGAAGGGCGGCTGGTCTGGGAAGTGTCGGCGCATGACGGGCATGGCGACGTTGTAGACGGGGATGCCGCGCGCGGTCGCGCCTTCGGGTGCGCCGGAGTGCGCGTGGCCGTGGAAGACTGCGCGCGCGCGGTAGCGGTTGATCGGCTCTTCGAGTCGGCTTGTGCCGAGGAAGGCGAAAATCTCCGGCGGCTCGCCCTCGCAGGTCGCGCGCACGGGCGCGTAGTGGAGCACTGCGACGCGCTCTTCGGTGCGCAGGCGCGCGAGCGCGGCTTCGAGCTTGAGCGCCTCGTCAATCGCCTCCTGCACGAAGTGCTTGATCGAGTCCTCGCCCCAGGCGCCGAGCGTCGCGCGCCCGAAGCCGCCCGCGAATCCCTTCACGCCCGCGTAGCCGACGCCCGCGATCTCGACGGCCTCGCCGTCGAGCATGTGCACGCCCGCGTCGCACAGAATGTCGCGCACCTCCGAAGCCTTACCCGACTCGAAGTCGTGGTTGCCGAGCACGGCGACGCAGGGGACTTTCAAGCCGGTCGTAATCTCGCGCGCGAGCACCTGCGCCTCTTCCGGCTGGCCGTAGTCTGTCAGGTCGCCGCATAGCAGGAGCACGTCCGCCGACTCGTTGATCTGCGAGAAGAGCTGCTGCATCGCGCCCTGCGAACTCTTCGTCACGTGTATGTCGCCGACCGCGGCCAGCCGCACGCTCCGCTTCTCTTCAGCCATCAGTGCCTCCCTTAAGTCTGGAGTCCGGAGTCTCAGAGTCTGGAGTCAAAACCACTTGACTTGAACTCTGAAGTCTTGAGTCAAAGCCCGACTTGTTCTGACTCCGGGCTCTGAGACTTCAGACTCCAGACTCTGAGACTCCGGACTCCAGACTAACGGAGAAGCAAGGCACATGCCCGTTAAGGCGTGCGCTGGCATGTGCCTTGCCGTCTCCCGACTCACCACCCGCGCGGGTGGATATTTTTCGCTCAGTATTTCGGCGCGAAGTGAGGTCAGAGGTTTTGAGCCGGGCCGCGGAACAAGAGATTTCGGACGGCGCGCGGGGCGACGCACCTTCGGCGTCGGCACGCGGCTGCGAGATCGATCTGAAGACACAGGCGTTTTACTGCGAGACACTCCGCGAGCTGAACGCGGCGGGCGCAGAGTACCTCGTCGGCGGCGCGTATGCGCTGGCGCGCTACACGGGCGTCGTGCGCCACACGAAAGACTTCGACATCTTCACGCGCCGTCGCGACCGCGACCGCGTGCTCGAAGTCCTCGCCGCGCGTGGCTGCATGACGGAAATCACCTTCCCGCACTGGCTCGCGAAGGCTTACTGCCGCGACGGCTCCGGCGACTTCATTGATGTCATCTACAGCTCCGGCAACGGCGTCGCAGTGGTGGACGACGAGTGGTTCGAGCACGCGGTCGGCGGCGAGGTGCTCGGCTGCGCGGCCCTGCTCTGCCCCGCCGAAGAGATCATCTGGTCGAAGGGCTTCGTGCAGGAGCGCGAGCGCTTCGACGGCGCGGACATCTATCATCTTCTGCGCCAGTGCGCGCCCGTGCTCGACTGGACGCGTCTGCTGCGCCGCTTCGGCACGCACTGGCGCGTGCTGCTCGGCCACCTCGTCAACTTCGGCTTCGTCTATCCGGGCGAGCGCGACCGCGTCCCCGCCTGGGTCTTGGACGAACTCGTCGCCCGCCTGCAAGAAGAGACGCGCCGCGCGCCCTCGCGCGAGCGCCTCTGCCGCGGCACGCTCCTCTCGCGCGAGCAGTACCTCATAGACCTAAGCGACTGGGGCTACGCGGACTCCCGCCTCGACGAACGCACCATGACGCCCGAAGAGATAAAGCACTGGACTGACGCCATCGGGAAGATCGCTTAACAGCTCCGCGAGCGGATTACAGTACCGCGAGCGGTAGCGAGCGGGTTTTGTTGAGAAGGTCAGCTCACTTTGCACCCTTCGCGAGTCCTTAGCGTCTTTGCATAAGTCAGACTTAAACGCAAAGACGCTGGAGTAGTCGCGAAGGTCGCAAAGGAAGATGCTTGACTGGCC
>JALZHC010000905.1:367-2190 GCA_030914105.1 Acidobacteriota bacterium | reverse complement strand
CTCCTCTCGCGGACGCACAGCAAGGGCAGTGAAGTCCTCGACGCTCAAGCCTACGTCTACGACGCGGCGGGCCGGCGTGCCAGCAGCCAGGCCAACTCGAACCGCGCCCTGAACACCGCGGCGGCCACGGGCCAATACGACGCCGCCAACCAGCTCAAACTCTTCGGCGGGCGCTCCTACACGCACGACGCCAACGGCAACCGCCTGTCCGAGACGGGGCTGGAGGGGCAAACGACCTACAACTGGGACGCACGCAACCGCCTCCAGTCCGTCGTCGGCCCCGACGGCCAGACCACCTCCTTCCTCTACGACTTCAGCGGCAATCTGATGCAGCAGCGCGTCGCGGGCGCGGGCGGAGAGTTCACGCGCACCTTCGTGCTCGACAACATGACGAACGTCGCCCTCCAGTCGAGCAGCACGGGCGAGCAGCTCTCGTTCCTCACCGGGGGCGGCATTGACGAACACCTGGCCGCCGTTGACGCGAGCGGCAAGGTCAGCTTCGCACTGCCGGGGACGCTCGGCAGCGTCGTCGCTAACACGGGCGCGACGGGCGCGGTCGAGGGGCGCGCCTCCTACGAGCCGTTCGGGAAGACCACGACGACCGGCGCGCAGTACCCGTTTGAATATTCAGGGCGCTACCGCGTGGCGGAAAACCTCTACTACTACCGCGCGCGCTACTACGACCCCGTGGCCGGGCGCTTCCTCTCGGAAGACCCCCTAGGGATGCTCGGCGGAAACAACCTCTACCAATTCAACCGCAACGACCCCATCAACCACACCGACCCGCTCGGGCTGTGGGCGGGACTTGACGACGCGGTCGCGGCGGGCCTCGGCGCGCTGGGGGGGCTGGTTGATCAGGGCATACAGGATGTATTCAACGGCGAGCTGAGTGGCTGGGAAGACTATGCCGGTGCCGCTGTGGGAGGTGCCGCAACGGGCGAAACCTTCCTTTACACCGGTAACCCCTTCTTAGCCGGCGCCGCCGGAGGCGCGGCGGGCAACCTGACTACGCAGGGCCTTAAGAACCTAACCGGAAAGCAGTGCGGCTTCGACACCGCGGGCTTCATCTACGAAACGGGTGCTGGAGGAATTGAGAGCGTGATCGGCGACCTGAAGATTCCCGGCATCAACAAAGGGCGTGGAAGCTTCAAGGCGGTCGAAAGGCAGATCATCACGAAGTTCGAGCGGGGCCAAATCAGGCGCATCTCGGCGAAGACGGCAGGGAAGATAATCACCGCCGAGGGAGTGGAATTCGGCCTTGATCATGGGCCGGGAGTCGCTTTCGACAAGCTCGGCCAAGCAATACTCCCGCCCCCGCCGGGGTGCCCGCCGAAGAAGTGAGCAGCGGAGCCTACTCGGCTGACGGCTCAGAATTTTATGCGACCCGCAAGGGGCGGGCATCCGCCGCCCGCCCTGAGAACAAAGTTGAGGTGAAGTCTGATGGGTGAAGCGATGAGTCCTCCGAGAAAGATCGTCAACAGACTGCGCGCCGTCCTCGCAGCGCTCTTCATCTGCCTGATATTCGGCAGCGCGCACGCGCAGGAGCAGGTCACCCATCAGTACTTCTACGACGAGCAGGGGCAGCTCATCCGCGTCGTGGACTCGACCGGCGTGAGCATCGAGTATGTCTACGACAAGACGGGCAACTTGATTGAGGTTAAACGGACGGTGCTCTCGAACGCCGGGGCGCTGAGCATCCTGAACTTCACCCCGCAGCAGGGCGGCCCGGGAACGAAGGTCACTATCCAGGGGCAGGGCTTCAGCACGACGCCCGCGCAGGATGTCGTCAAGTTCAACGGTGTGGCCGCCGCCGTCACGTCCGC
>JALZHC010000905.1:0-357 GCA_030914105.1 Acidobacteriota bacterium | reverse complement strand
GCCCTATTTCCGTAACGGTCAACGGCACGACCGCCACCTCCGCCAGCCCTTTCACGGTGCTTGCCGCGCCGTCGATTACTTCGATCAGCCCGAAGTTCACGCTCTCTACTGCCGCGGCGACCAGCATACATGTGGCCGGCGTTAACCTCATCGGCGCGACCTTCAGCGTCCAGCCAGCACTGGTGCCGCCGGGCATCGTGGTCAACTCCTCGTCCATCAGCCCGGACGGCGCTTCGGCCACGCTGGCCGTGCGCGTCAACGCCAACGCCGTCGGCACGTTCGTCATCATCGCCAGCAACGCCGCCGGCAACTCCGACGCCTTTGCCAGTGCGGCCAACAGCATCACCGTGCTGGACC
>JALZHC010000335.1 GCA_030914105.1 Acidobacteriota bacterium | reverse complement strand
CCCTTTTCGGTCACGGCCAACTACCTGCGCATCGGCAGCATGGGCCTCGGCACATGCATTGATAAGGTGGTCGAGGGCTCAGGCTGGAAAGAGAAATTTTCAGGCTGGGACCGCGAGCGCAGAAAGCTTCCCGCGGGCAAAGGCATAGGCATCGCGTGTAGCTCTTACATCTGCGGCGCGGGTCTTCCGATTTACTGGAACAGCATGCCGCACAGCGGAGTGCAATTGAGGCTCGACCGGCAGGGCGGCGTCTGCGTGCAGTGCGGCTCGACCGACATCGGGCAAGGCTCGGATTCGATTCTCGCTTATATCGTCGCCGAAGTGCTCGGCATCGGCCCCTTCGACATACGCGTCGTGACGGCGGACACGGACCTCACGCCCGTTGACCTCGGCAGCTATTCGAGCCGCGTCACGTTGATGACGGGCAACGCCGCGCTTCAGGCGGCCGAACGCGCGCGCGAGCTTCTGACCATCGCCGTCGCGGAAAAGCTCTCGGTCCCGATTGAGAATCTCTCGTTCGCTGAGAGGCGCGTCTTCGATGTGGAGAATCCGGAGACGGGCGTCACCTTTGCCGAAGCGGTCGTGCTCGCCGAATCGAAGTTCGGCACCATCGGCACGGTCGGCTCCTACACGCCGCCGCGCTCGCCCGGTCGCTACAAGGGCGCGGGCGTCGGCCCCTCGCCCGCTTACAGTTATTCTGCTGCGGTCGCCGAGGTCGAAGTTGATGTGGAGACAGGTCTGGTCACAGTCCCGCGCATCTGGGTCGCGCACGACATCGGCAAGTCGATCAACCCGCTCCTCGTCATGGGACAGGTCGAAGGCTCGATCTACATGGGCCTCGGCGAGGCGCTCATGGAAGAGATGACCTACCGCGCCAACCGCAACGTCGTCCACAAATTTCCCTCGCTCCTCGAATACAAAAGCCCGACGACTCTGGAGATGTGCGACGTCATCACCTACCTCGTCGAAGACCCAGACCCCAACGGCCCCTTCGGCGCGAAGGAGGTCGGCCAGGGCCCGCTCCTCCCCGTCATGCCCGCCATCGCCAACGCGGTTTATGATGCCGTCGGCGTCCGCATTGACGAAGTCCCCATCACGCCCGAAAAAGTCCTCGCCGCGCTCCGCTCCAAGTCCCAAGGCAAGCCCGCGCGCTTCGGCCCCTCAACGGTTCCCGAAGTCGCCTGGCCCGACCCGCTCAAGGTCTTAACGCCCGCCGAAGGCGGCGACGGCAAAGAGATGCCGCGCGTGGCCGTGCATTCGTGAAGTTATGATAAAAAGGCGGAGATGAAGTTACCCAATGCCGACCGCGCCGTCGTTGATGTTGCGAAGCTGCGGGATTACAGCCTTAATCCCGCGCACTACAAAGGCAGGCACAAGGCGCGCGTTTTTGCTGCGGCGCTGGGCTTCACCGTTGCCGATGCCGGGCGGCTACGCGATATGATTCTTGCCGCCATCTTGACGCACGAAGCGACGCAAGGGATAACAGATGAACACGGAATGCGCTATAGAGTTGACTTTGAAACTCAGGGTTTACGCGGCCCGGTGACGATTCGCACGGGCTGGCACGTTGATGCGGGCGAAACTATCCCGCGCCTCGTTAGTTGCTACGTGAAGAGGTAGTAAAACGATGGACGAAATTAAAGTTCTTGATGTGGTGGCCCTGACGGAACATGTCCCCGAACACGGCCTGCGTCGCGGCGAGGTCGGTACGGTCGTTGACCAATGGAAAGACGGAGTGTTTGAGGTCGAGTTCAGCGACGACGCCACCGGCGAAGCCTACGCCTTCGTCGCCGTACCCGCCGAAAAATTAATGAAGCTCTACTTCCGTAAAGACGAGGCTGCGTAAAGCGCCGAAGGCGGCGACGGCAAAGAGATGCCGCGCGTGGCCGTGCATTCATAAAACATGAGGATTGAATTAAGACCGTTATGATGAGACTTCCGAAATTCACCTACCTCGTGCCGCGCACCGTCGGCGAGGCGGTGAGGTTGATGGGCGAGGCGGGGCCGGGGGGGCAGTTCGTGGCGGGCGGGACTGACCTGTATCCGAATATGAAGCGGCGGCAGCAGACGCCGCGCACGGTCATCTCGGTCGGGCGCATCCCTGAGTTGCAGAAGATAGAAGGCGACGGCGGGACGGGCTTAAGGATAGGCGCGGGCGTGTCGCTCACCAAAATCGTCGAGCATCCGGTCGTCAACCGCGACTACCCTTCGGTTGCGCGCGCGGCACGGCTCATCTCGACGCCGACGCTGCGGAATATGGGGACGGTCGGCGGGAACCTACTGCTCGACACGCGTTGCAACTACTACGACCAGAACTACGAATGGCGTAAAGGCATCAACTTCTGTCTGAAGAAGGACGGCGACGTGTGCTGGGTCGCGCCCGGAAGTCAGAAGTGCTGGGCCGTGCAGTCTTCAGACCTCGTGCCGCTGATGGTCGCCGTCGGCGCGCGTCTGCGCCTGGTCTCGACGGTCGGCGATAGGTTGATTGAAGCGCGCGGCTTCTACAATGACGACGGCATAGACTATCTGCGCAAGCGTCCCGAAGAGCTTCTGGCAGAGATTCAACTGCCGCCCGCCGCGGGCTGGCGCGCGGTTTATAAGAAGCTTCGGCGGCGCGGCGCGTTCGACTTCCCCGTGCTCGGCGTCGCGGCGCGGCTCGACCTGGAAGAAGACGGGACGGTGAGGGAGGCGCGCGTCGTGCTCGGCGGCGTCTCGCCCGCGCCGCTCGAAGTCGAGGCCGCCGGACTCGCGCTAGCCGGCGGACGACTCGACGACGAGCGCATGCGCGCGGCGGCGGACGCCTGTTATTTGAAAGCGCGCCCGCTCGACAACACCGACCACCTGATGAACTACCGCAAGCAGATGGCCCGCCCCTTCGTGCTGCGCGCGCTCGAAGAGCTAAAAGCAGGGATGGGGGATGGGGGCTGAAGAAAAGACGGGGGGAGTGGGAGACGGGGAGACGGGGGGAAAGACAGACGCTCTTTCGTCCCGTCTCCCCGTCTCTTCGTCTCCACGTCTTAACCTCTCCTGCGCGGCCGTACTGCTCGCCGCCGGGCGTTCGCGGCGTATGGGCGCGTTCAAGCCTTTGCTGCCGTTCGGCGGCGGAAGCGTCGTCCGCACCTGCGTCGAGAGCCTGCGCGCGGCGGGCGCGCAAGAGGTCGTCGTCGTCGTCGGCCACCGCGCCGAAGAAGTGCGCGCGGCGCTCGCTGGTGAGGAGCGCGTGCGCTTCGCCCTCAACGACGAGCCGGAGAGCGAGATGGGCGTGTCGGTCGCGCGCGGCGTGGAGGCGTTGGGCGAAGAGTTCGGGGCGGCGCTCGTCGCGCTCGTGGATCAGCCGGCTGTGCCGAGCGCGGCGATCAGGGGTTTGATCGAGGCGCGAAGGCGGACGGGCGCGCGGCTCATCGTCCCGGAGTGGCAGAGGCGCGGCGGCCATCCGGTGCTCGTTGACCTCTCTTTACGTGAAGAGATTTTGCGCGTCGCGCCGCGCGGCGGCTTGCGCGCCATCTTCGACGCGCACCGCGAAGAGGTTTTGCGAGTGCCCGCCGCCTCGCCTTTCGTCGCGCGCGACATGGACACCTGGGACGAGTATGTCGCGCTGCACACGGAGGTCTGCGGCTTCCCTCCACCGGCGCGCGGTCGCGCGGGTTGAGGTGAGGGGTTGTGGCCGCGGCGAAGTCAGGTCGGTAAGTTGTCGCGTGCTTCTTCCAGGCTTGCGTCTTGCGTCTCGCCCTTGCCTGACTCTTCGAGGAAGAGCGCGGCGAGTTCCCTCTCGCGGCGTCCCGGCTGCTCGCCTTCAAGCTCCGCCATCCTGTCCAGAGCCTTCTTTAAGTCTTCACCGTCGGAGACGACTTCGCGCCCTTTCTTGAGACGGAGCGCCGCGCCGCCGGCGCGCGTGATGCGTAAGGCTTCGGCCAGCGCGTCGTCGAGGTAGAAGGTTCGGTACTTGAAGGGAGGCTCTTCCGACGCGCCCTCGCCGGTTGTGAAGTAGTCGAGCGTGTATCTCTCTTCGTCGGCGGCTGCGGGGGTCACGGGAGTTATCCTTTCTTCTCGCGCGAGGGCGCACGGCAGCTTGCGACGTGAATTGTAGCACCAGCCGAATGCGGAGCGGCGGATTGACGAGATTGATTCATCAGCTCATCGGCTCATTGATTCAATGAATCAATGAATCAATGAATCAATCCTTTTAATCCGCCGCTCCGCGATTCCTAGCCCGCGGCCTTCTTCACGCTCTGCCCGCCCGCGGCGAACTCTTCGATCATCTTCTCGTTGAAGGCGGGGATGTCGTCGGGCTTGCGGCTGGTGACGAGGCCGTTGTCGGCGACGACCTCTCGGTCAACCCACTGAGCGCCGGCGTTGATGAGGTCGGTCTTAATCGAGGGCCACGAGGTCATTGTGCGACCCTTGACCGCGCCCGCTTCAATCAGCGTCCAGGGGCCGTGGCAGATTGCCGCGACCGGCTTGCCCGCGTCGAAGAACGACTTGACGAACCGGACGGCCTCCGGCTGCATGCGCAGTTGGTCGGGGTTGGCGACGCCGCCGGGCAGCAGCAGCGCGTCGAAGTCGGCGGGGTCGGCGGAGGCCAACGGCACGTCCACGTCGAAGAGGTCGCCCGCGTCGTAGTGGTGCCAGCCGGCGACCGTTCCTTCGTTCGGCGAGACGATCTGAGTCTCCGCGCCCGCCGTTTCGAGCGCCTCCTTCGGCCCCGTCAGCTCCGCCTGCTCGAAACCGTCGGCGACCAGGATGGCGACCTTCTTTCCCGTAAGCTTCTTCTCCATGATTTTCCTCCTTGATTTCCTGCGGACGGATGAAGGCTTTCATGCTATCCGCCGGTTTTCGCGGTTCGCGTGCGGGCGTGTGACAAAAGCTTGGCGCGGCGTCCGCCTTTGAAGCGGGGCCGAAAGCGTTATACTCTCGGCGCCTCGAATGGCCGCGCGGTGTTTTGAATCCAACCATTCGATTTGACCACTCATCTAAAGTCCGTCATGATTGCCCCGCGCCGGACGAGGGGCGGAGGCGGAAGTCCGAAGGGTTCGGACGGCGGCTTCCGGCCTCGGCGCGCGGGCGAAGGAGTTGAAAATGTCATTCAAACAACGGCACGCGGCCTTCGCGCTCGGCCTTCTGCTGGCGCTCGCGTGCGCGTCCGTTTCGGCCACTTCGCACGCCGCCGCCGTGCAGCTCGACTTCAAGC
>JALZHC010000034.1 GCA_030914105.1 Acidobacteriota bacterium | reverse complement strand
TACCGATTCTGAACGCGGCGGCGGAGGTGGGGCTGTTGAAGAAGGTGGAAGAAGGCTACTACACCGTCCACCCCGCACTCCCGTGGTTCTTCCACGACCTCATGGAGGAATCATTCCCGACGCATCTCGTCTGGCTTGAGAGGGCCTTCGGCAGTGCTTATGGGGCGTATGGTGCTTATTTGTTCCAGTTATTCCAAACAAATGCTGTAATGACAATGTCCCTGCTCAGTGCTGAAGAGAGTAATCTGACGCATGCCCTCCGCCTCGCGCGCCAGCATGAGGGCTGGGAAGAGGTTCGGGGAATACTGTACGGGCTGAACCGTCTGTTGATTACGCGAGGGCGATGGGTGGAGTGGGAGAGGCTGCTTGATGAAATCGAAGCCGAGACAACGGACGCAGCCGGAGAGCCGATGTCGGGGCGGCAGGGCTTGTGGCTCGCCCTGTTAGGGCACCGTTCCGAGATCGCAAGCTATCACCGTGACTTCGAAGCCGAGCAAGCTATCCATATCAGACTAAAAGACCACTATAAGAACACAGGCGATGGACGGAATGAGGCCGTTGCTTGCCACCAACTTGGAGTGCTTGCGCAGGAGCACCGGCAGTTCGAGGAAGCCGAACAGTGGTACAAGCAGAGCCTCGCCATTAAGGAGCGCATGGGCGATGAGCATGGCTTGGCTATTACCCTGCACCAGCTTGGGATGCTAGCGGAGCATCAGGGGCGGCTTGAAGAGGCGGAGCGGCTGTATAAGCAGGGCCTCGTCATTACGGAGCGCATAGGGGACGACCACGGCAAGGCTATTACTCTGCACCAGCTTGGAAACATCTCAGATGAGCGGGAGCAGTTCGAGGAGGCGGAGCGATGGTATAAACAGAGCCTTGCCATTAAGGAGCGCATCGGTGACGAGCAAGGCCAAGCCAGCACGCTCCACCAGCTTGGGATGATCTCGCAGGAGCAGCAGCATTTCGACGCGGCGGAGCAGTGGTATACACAAAGCCTTGTCATCAATGAGCGCATTGGCAACGAACATGGAAAGGCCATCACCTTGCATCAATTAGGGAGTATTGCGGAGGAGCAGAACGATAAAGAAAGAGCGCTTGGGTTCTATAGACAGGCTGAGTCGCTTCTGGTCAGACTCAATGATCCTTATAACGTCGAGGTAGTGCGCCGCTCGATCAAGCGCGTGCGGGGTGAGTGAAGGGGGATGGCTTGCACAGTCAAGCCCGGCGCGCGGCTCGTCCACAATCACACGCGCGCTGCGCGCTGCGGGCAGGCTGGCGACCCTTGAGTTTAAGGCCGGGTGAAGTTTCAGCGTCCGAGCGTGGAGGCGTTGCGCGCGTAGTGGGAGGCGAGGAAGGCGTCGCCGTATTTGAAGCCGAGGGCGATGAGGACGAGCGCGAGGCCCGCGCAGAAGAGCGGCCAGGCCGCGCCGAAGCGCGAGGCGAAGGTGAGTATGCGCGCGCCTTCGCCCTGGCCGCGGTAGACGACTTTGACCGGGTCGCCTTTGTGGTAGAGAGGCGGATTCGATGAGAAGACCGGCGTGAGGAACGCCTCCCGGCCCTCGTAAGTCCTGAAGCTGATGCGCGGCGCGTAGCCTCTGCCCTAGCGCACGTTCTCGACGACCGTCCCGTCGGCGACCGTGCCGTGGCTGATGAACCAGTACTCGTTAAAAGCCAGCGCGGCGGAGGCGACGACGAGCAGCAGCCCGAAGGTGAGCAGTATCGAAAAGAGTAGGTTCATCGCTTCACACCTCGCCGCAGGCCGAGGCGGTGTCCGCGTCACGCGTCGCTTCGCCTTCCCGGCTCACTTCCTGAGCCAGCCGAACAGGCCATAGATGATGGTCTCGCGGTTCTCCTCGTAGATGGCCTTCGTTAAAGGGAGCGACATCGGGCAGGCCTTGACGCAGTTCTGCGCGTTGCCGCAATTGGTGATGCCGTCCTCACCCATGATGGCCGAGAGCCGCTCGTCGCGCGTCATCTTTCCCGAAGGGTGCATGTTCATCAGGCGCACCTGGGCGATGGCCTGCGGGCCGATGTAGTTGCCCTCGCCGTACTGCGGGCAGGCTTCGAGGCAGCAGCCGCAGGTCATGCAGCGCGAGTAGGCGTAGCGCTCCGACACGTCCGTCTGGGACATGCGCGGGCCGGGGCCGAGGTCGTATGAGCCGTCAATCTCGATCCAGGCGTGGACGCGCCGAAGGTGGTTGAACATCTCCGAGCGGTCGACGACGAGGTCGCGGACGTTCGGGAATTTCGACATCGGCTCAAGCGTTATCGGCTTGTGCGGCTCAAGGTTGTCGACGAGCGCCGAGCAGGACTGCCGCGCGCGCCCGTTAATCACCATCGTGCAGATGCCGCAGACCTGTTCGAGACAGTTCATCTCCCAGACGGGCGGCGTCACGCGCTTGCCTTCGCGCGTCAGAGGGTTCTTCCTGATCTCCATCAGGCAGGAGATGATGTTGAGGTTCGGGCGGTAAGGTATGGCGAACTCCTCCCAGTACGAGTCCGCGTCCTGCCGCGCGCGGCGGCGTATGCGCAGGACGACCTCTTTCGGCGGGTTCTTCAGCCCGTGGTGCTGAACTTTAGTTTGTGCGCTCATGAATCAAAATCCACCTTGTCGTAGACGGCGCTCAGGTTCAAAGTGCATTCGACCGAAGGCAAAGACAGAGAGCCTTCCAACCCGGCAACCGACGTGTAAGTCCACTTCCCGTCCGCCTGCCTGACGAACTGCTCGACGAACGGCTTGTCCTACGCGACGAGCACGTACTCCTTCAACGATTCCAGCGTCTGATAAGCCTGAAACTTCGCGCCCCGGTCGAAAGCCTCCGTGCTTTTGGAGAGGACTTCGACGATGAGCAGCGGGTTGAGAATAATGTCCCTGCGCTCGTCGTGAAACTGCGGCTCGCCGCAGACGACCGAAAGCTCAGGGTAGAAGAACTTCCGCGAGTCGGGCAGCCGCACCTTTAAATCAATGGGAAGGACACGGCAAGGTTTCGTCCTGAGCTGAACGCTGAGTTCGGTAGTTATGTTGCTGACTACCTGGATGTGCTTAAAGCTTGCTCCGGGCATAGGACACACCACCCCGTCGAGATATTCGCTCCTGCTTTCCGACAGACGCTCGGCGGCGAGGTATTCGTCCGGCGTGACGTAAGCAATCGTTTGGGTGGTCATGGCCTTCAACTCGACTCCGAATAAAACCAGAGGCTCTTCCTGTCCGATGAAACTAGGGGTTCTTCCCGCCCGCGTCTTCGATTGAGTCGCCGCGCTCGCGGCGCGTCTGAACTTCGCCGGAGACGCCGCGGTCAACCTTCTCCTTGTCCTGGCCCCAGATGGCCGGGCCGCTCAAGTCCTTCGGCTTCATCTCGGAGCCTTCGGCGGGCACCTGCGGCGCGCCGTCCTTCGTCGGAAGTCCCGACGCGCCGGCGCTCGCCGCCGTCTCCTGTCTCTTCTCCGGCTTGCCCTTCGAGTAGTCGCGCTTGCGCGGCGGGAGGAGCGAGATGTCTACAGGCTCCCAGGAGAAGACCGGGCCTTCGCCGCTGAACTCGGCGATGGTGGTCTTGAGGAAATTCTCGTCGTCGCGATCTGGGAAGTCCGGCTTGTAGTGCGCGCCGCGCGACTCGTTGCGGTTCAGCGCGCCGAGCGTGATGACGCGCGCGAGCTGAAGCATGTTGTAGAGCTGGCGCGCGTGCGGCAGCGCGTGCGTCGCCCACATGTTCGAGTCGTTGAGAGAAATGTGCCGGTAGCGTTCGCCGAGTTCGAGGAGCTTCTCGTCGGTCGCCTTGAGCTTGTCGTTGTAGCGGACGACCGTCACGTTGTCGGTCATCCACTTGCCCATCTCCTCGTGGATGACGTACTGGTTCTCCGTGCCCGACTGCTTCAAAAGGCGGTCGTTAATCTCCTGCTGCCGCTTCAGCTCGTCGTCATAAATCCGTGAGCCTTCCGCGCCATTGCGCTGAAGGTTCTTCGCGTACTCGATGGCGGCGGGCGCGGCGATGAATCCGCCGTAGACGCAGGAGACGAGCGAGTTCGCGCCGAGACGGTTCGCGCCGTGAATCGAGTAGTCGCACTCGCCCGCGGCGAGCAGGCCCGGAATGTTCGTCCGCTGGTTGAAGTCAACCCAGAGGCCGCCCATCGAGTAATGCACGCCGGGGAAGATTCGCATCGGCACGTGGCGCGGGTCGTCGCCGACGAACATCTCGTAGATTTCAAGTATCGCTCCGAGCTTGCGGTCTAGAGTCTCGGCGGGGATGTGCGTCAGGTCGAGGTAGACCTGGTTTTCGCCGAAGACGCCGAAGCCTTCGAGACAGACCTGGAAGATTTCGCGCGTGGCGATGTCGCGCGGGACGAGGTTGCCGTAGGCCGGATACTTCTCTTCGAGGAAGTACCAGCGCTCGCTCTCCGGGATGGAAGAAGGCTGGCGCTTGTCCCCCTTCTGTTTTGGAACCCAGACGCGCCCGCCCTCGCCGCGCGCCGACTCCGACATCAGTCGCAGCTTGTCCTCGCCGGGAATCGAGGTCGGGTGGACTTGTATGAACTCGCCGTTGGCGTAGCGCGCGCCCTGTTGGTAGCAGGCCGAGACCGCCGAGCCGGTGCAGACCATCGAGTTGGTTGACTTGCCGAAGATGAGGCCGGGGCCGCCCGTCGCCATGATGACGGCGTCGGCCGGGAAGGCTTTCATCTCAAGGGTGGAGCGCTCCATCGCGACCAGGCCGCGGCAGACGCCGTGGTCGTCAAGGACGAGCGACATCATCTCCCAGTGCTCATACTTCTTGACCTTGCCCTCGACCTCGCGGCGTCGCACCTGCTCGTCCAAAGCGTAGAGAAGCTGCTGACCCGTCGAAGCGCCCGCAAACGCCGTGCGGTGGTGGAGCGTGCCGCCGAAGCGCCGGAAGTCTAAGAGGCCCTCGGTCGTGCGCGAGAAGGGGACGCCCATGCGGTCGAAGAGGTAGATGATGGAGGGGGCCATCTCGCACATCGCCTTGACGGGCGGCTGGTCGGCGAGGAAGTCGCCGCCGTAGACCGTGTCGTCGAAGTGTTTCCAGGGGCTGTCGCCCTCGCCCTTGGTGTTGACCGCGCCGTTGATGCCGCCCTGCGCGCAGACCGAGTGCGAGCGCTTGACGGGCACAACCGAGAACAACTCGACCGAGTGCCCGGCCTCCGCAATCTTCATCGCGGCGGCGAGGCCCGCCAGCCCGCCGCCGACAATCGCCACGCGTATCTGGTTATTTGCCATGTCAGTAAAGTATCCCTTGCAGAAGCCCGCCCGGTCGGATGAAGGCGATCTCCGCGTTGATGCCGACGGCGAGGAGCAGCAATCCGAAGGCGATGCATGCGTAGCCCGTCAGACGTTGCGCGCGCTCGCCGATGACGAGGCCCCAGTCCACCGCGAAGAGCCAGAGGCCGTTGGCGAGGTGCCACACGGTCGCCGTGATGCCGACGACGTAGACGGCGAAGACAAGGTAGTTGCGGAACTCCCGGCTCACGATGTTGAACGACTGCATCGGGTGCTCGGCGACCGAGAGGTCGTTGAGGCCGGGGATGAGGCCGAAGCGGAAGTTCAGGACGTGAAAGGTGATGAAGAAGAAGAGAATGACGCCCGTGACGCGCTGGATGGTGTAGAACCAGTTGCGCGGGTACGGGTAGGCGAGGTTGTTGGGCCGCGCCTCCCAGGTGATGAACAGCCCGTAGACGGCGTGGTAGATGAGCGGGATGAAGATGCCCAAGACCTCGACGAAGAGGATGTAGGGGATGGACTGGAGGTCTTTGACCGCGTTGTCGAAGTCCGCCGGCCCCGTCATCGCCTTCGAGTTGGTGTAGAAGTGCTCCAGCAGGAAGAGGCCGAGCGGCACGATGCCGGTCAACTGGTGGAGCTTCCTTAAGACGAACGTTCTGCTCAGACGAACGGCCATTTCAGATGTGACACTCCTTTGCCGAAAGAAGGCCCGCGCGGACGGAAACTTCCGAAAGCATCTCTGGCGCTTCGACGCCGCAACGTTTGGGATTGCTTTGAACGAGAAAGATTATATAGTGGCGCGTCAGAAAAGCAACGCCCGACATCTCCGGCCGGCACTCTCACAGAAGCCTTCATGCAGACCTTTCCACGTACGTCAGCGACGTTACAGGCTCGCCCGCGCCCACAAAAAAATCAGAGCCAAAACGATGAGGGGCGTCGCCGTCAAAAGCAGCGCCCCGAAGTAAGTCAGCGCGCCCGCCGACGCCCAGAAGACGAAGGCCGCACGATCCCTTTGGGAAGGCGGCGCGGGATGCTCATCCAGACCCAGGCGGCGTCGGAACTCGCCGACTCGGTGCGAGAGCAGCTCGTCGTTAAACTCCAAGCCGTAGAGGTTGACGTTCTGCCTGCCCCGCAGAAAGGCCCGGTAGAGGCCGCGCGGGTTGACGACCAGGCCCTGCGCGATGTTCAAAAGGTCGAGCACCCAGCCGGCGTAGTAACGGCGCAGGCCACCGCCCGCGACCTCCCACGCCGAAATCTCGGCCTCGCCGCGCCAGGTCGTCGGATACTCCGTCAGGATGTGGTGCAGGTCGTGCAGGCGGACGGCCTTCCGACGCCCCTCCGTGTTCGGGAGCCACACTGGAATGCGCCAGACCTTGACCTTGATCCAACGCTCTTCGTAGCCGCCGTCCGCGCCGAACCCGTTCAGCTCGAAATAACGCGCGCGGGCGTCGCGCAGAGTCATCTCCGGACTGTAAATCATGATAGTTCCCGCCTGTCGAACCTGCCGGAAGTTTAGCCCGCGAGGCTTATAAGGTAAAATGAAAAATACTGGATTGGATTCTGAGGGCTTCTTATATTAAGCGGTGCAGATCGAGACTCTGAAAATCTTCTGCGACCTGGTCGAGACGCGCAGCTTCTCGCAGGCGGCGGAGCGCAACTTCGTCACGCAGTCGGCGGTGAGCCAGCAGGTGCGCGGCCTCGAAGCGAAGTTCAAGCGGCGACTGCTGGAGCGCATGCGCGGGCGGCGCGAGCTGCGTTTGACGCAGGCGGGCGAGAGTTTCTATCAGGCCAGCCGCGAGGTGCTGGCGGCCTACGCGCATCTGGAAGAGAGCATGCGGCAGCTCGCGGGCACTGTGGGAGGGACGGTGCGCGTGGCGACCGTCTACAGCGTGGGCCTGCACGAGTTGCCGCCCGTGGTGCGCGAGTTCATGGCGCTCTACCCGAAGGCGAAGATTGACCTCGAATACAGCCGCACGACGCGCGTCGTGCGCGACGTTCTGAGCGGCGCGCTCGACCTCGGAGTCGTGGCCTACCCCGAAAAGCGGCGCGGCCTCGAAGTCGTCCCGCTCGCCGGCGACCGGCTCATCCTCATCTGCCGACCGGGCCACGCGCTCGCCGGGAAGAAGAGGCTGCGCGCCGAAGACCTTCAGGGGCAGAGCCTCGTCCTCTTCGAGCGCGACATCCCGACGCGGCGCGCGACCGATAAAATTCTTCGCGCGCACGGCGTCACAGTCCAGCGCGCGGCGGAGTTCGACAACATCGAGACGATTAAGCGCGCGGTCGAGGTCGGATTCGGCGCGGCGATTGTCCCGCGCCCTTCCGTGCTCGACGAGCAGCGCAGCGGCCAGCTCGTCGTCGTCCCGCTCACGGGGCCGGAATGGCGGCGCACGGTCGGCGTCATACACCGCAGCGACCGCGCGCTCGGCACGGCGGCGCGCAAGTTCGTCGAGCTGCTTTTAAAACATGACGGCACAGGCGGTCGGGCATGAGAAAGGTAATGGTCATCGGCTCCGGCGGCTCCGGCAAGTCGACGTTTGCGCGGCGGCTAGGTGAGATTCTCGGCATCGAGGTCGTGCATCTCGACCGGGAATATTGGCAGCCCGGCTGGGTCGAGCCATCGAAGCAGGTTTGGAGGAGCAGGGTCGAGCAGCTCACGCGCGGCGGCACGTGGATCATTGACGGCAACTATTCGGGCACGCTCGACGTGCGGCTCGCGGCCTGCGACACGGTCGTCTTCCTCGACCTGCCGCGCGCCATCTGTCTCTGGCGCGTGCTCAAGCGCGCCCTGACCTTGCGCGGGCGGACGAGAGCGGACATGGCCGAAGGCTGCGTAGAGAAGCTCGACCTGAGCTTCCTCGCGTGGGTCTGGAATTATCCTTCGCGGACGAGGCCGAAGGTCTTCGCGTTAATCGAAAAGCACGCGCGCGGCAAAAGGTTTGTGAGACTGCGTTCGCCCGCGGCGGTCGAACGGTTCCTCGCCGAACTCGCCGAAGAGTCGGCTGCGTACAGTACTGCTCGCGGTTCTGTACCACTCAACTGAAGGGTGCTGAAAACCTGTCTGACAAATGTCTGACGAACTGACAAGATTGCCCGCTTTCAAGCTCGCGGCGCTCATACGCGCGCGCGCCGTCTCGCCCGTCGAAGTCCTGGAGGCACACTTGCGTCGCGTCGAGCGCCTGAACCCGGCGCTCAACGCCGTCGTCACGCACGCGCCGGACGCGCTTGAGCGCGCGCACGAAGCCGAGCGGGCGTTGATGCATGGCGGCGCGCGGGGCTTGCTTCACGGCGTGCCGGTCACAATCAAGGACACGATAGATGTCGCGGGGCTGCCGGCGTTGGCCGGGTCGAAGGCACGCGCGGGCTACGTTCCGGCGATGGACGCGCCGTCGGTCGCCTTCCTGAAGGAGGCCGGCGCAATCGTCATCGGCAAGACGAACACGTCCGAGCTTGCGCTCGACTACACGACCGACAATCCCGTCTACGGCCACACGAACAACCCGCACGACCTCGCGCGCACGTCGGGCGGCTCAAGCGGCGGGTGCGCGGCGGCGGTCGCCGCGTGCCTCGCGGCGGCGGGCGTGGGCAGCGACCTCGCAGGCTCGATACGCATCCCCGCGCACTTCTGCGGCATCGCCGGTCTGAAGGCGACCGCGGGGCGCGTCAGCGGCGTCGGACACTTTCCGTTGATGCCCGCGCCATACGACCGTGACGAAAACATCGGGCCGCTGGCGCGCACGGTCGAAGACCTCGGCCTGATGTTCGCAGTGCTGACGGGCGATGCTTTCAGGCTCGGCGGCGAGGAGCTTGAAGTGCGGCGCGCGGCGGCGCGCGCGGGTTTGAAGGGGCTGCGCGCAGCTTGGTACACCGATGACGGTCGAGTGCCGGTCACGCCTGAGACGCGCGAGGCCGTCGAGCGTGCGGCGGAGGCTTTGCGCACGGCAGGGCTGACGATTGAAGAGTCGCGGCCTCCGTGCGTCGAGGGCGCGACGGAGCTTTGGCAGTCCATCTTTTCTCGCGCGACAGATGAGATGGTCGCGTCAATTTACGAGGGCAGGGAAGAGTCGGCGGGGCCTCTGGCGCGCGCGCTGCTGAGGCGCGCGTCTGAGTCGAAGCGTTCGCCGCGCGAGGACGCGGAGAAGGAAGCGCCGCGCGAGGACGAGCAGAAAGCCCTGGCCGAGCGCGAACAGAGAGCCTGGGCCGAGCGCGGACGCCTGCGCGCGGAGCTTCTGCGTTGGATGGAGAGGAGGCCGATACTCGTCGCGCCCGTCGGCGCGGTCGCCGCGTTCAAACATGAAGAGGCGCGTCGCGTCGAAGTCGGCGGCGAAGCCGTCAGCACTTTCCGCGCGTTCAGCTACGCGCAGGCTTTCAACGTTTTCGACCTGCCCGCCGTCAGCGTGCCCGCCGGGAGGACTGGCGCGGGCCTGCCGGTCGGGGTGCAGATCGTCGGTCGCCCGAACGAGGAGGAGACGGTGCTGGCGGCGGCGCGCATCGTCGAAGAGGCGCTCGGCGGCTGGCAGCCTCCGCCGCCGCCGTTCGGCATAGCCGATTCTTCCGACGACACAGCCGACTCTTCCGGCGGCCCCGCCGACTCTTCCAAATGAGGGCGGTAATCCGTTATAGTCTCGCCGCGCGCCGCGCGCGCACACGCCGATTCCGTTTCCTGCCGTCGGAGGTCTTATGGACATATTCATCGTCGCCTTTTTGCTGTTCCTCGCCGTCTCCGCGCTGATCGTCGCCGCCAAGACGATCAAGATCGTGCCGCAGGCAACCGTCCTGCTCATCGAGCGTCTGGGGAGCTTCAACCGCATCGCCGGGAGCGGCCTCAACGTCATTGTCCCGTTCCTCGACCGCCCGCGCGGCGTCTACTGGACGAACGTCCGGCCCGGCCTCGTCTCGATTGACCTGCGCGAGCAGTACATAGACCTCCCGCCGCAGCCGGTCATTACGCGCGACAACGTGACCATCCACGTCGACTCGGTCGTCTACTGGCAGATCACAGACCCCGTCAAGGCCGTCTACGAAGTCGCAGACCTCATCGGCGCGATAGTCCAGTTGACTATCACGGGCATGCGCGCCGTCATCGGCGACATGGATCTGGATCACACGCTCTCGCAGCGCGACCAGATCAACGCGAAGCTTCGCATCGGCCTGGACGAGGCGACCGACAAGTGGGGCGTGAAGGTGACGCGCGTGGACGTGAAGAACATCTCGCCGCCCGACGACGTGCGCATCACGATGGAGAAGCAGATGACCGCCGAGCGCACGCGCCGCGCCCTCGTCCTCCAGGCCGAAGGCGACAAGCAGGCCGCTATCACCCGCGCCGAAGGCGAGCGCCAGGCCGCCGTCACGCGCGCCGAAGGCGAGAAGCAGGCCGCCATCCTCGCCGCCGAAGGCGCTGCCGCCGCCCGTCTGCGAAGCGCGGAGGCAGAGGCCGAGGCCATCAACCAGGTCGCGCGCGTCATGCTCGACCATGGCAACCCCGCGCAGTACCTCATCACGCAGCGCTACATCGAGAGCCTCAAAGAGATGTCGCGCGGCCAAAACTCCAAAGTCGTCTTCATGCCGGTCGAGACCTCCGCCATGCTCTCCAGCATCGGCGCGATTAAAGAGATGCTCTCCGAGACCGGCGAGAAGAAGACGGACGGCGGCCAGCAGCTCCCGCCCGGACGCCCGCGGCAGTTGTCGAACGGTTGAATAAGGGCGGCCCGATAATCGCGTGCTGCCAGTTAAGTTATGGCGGAGTGCTGCATAGTTTGAGGGCAACGTCCCGGCGGGTGTTCGGCTTTATCATCTTGCTGAGGGGTCGTGCCGAATCATTCGGAGCAGTAATTGTTTGGCGGCTTTGCCCGGCGGGCGGGACGCTGTCGGGCCTTAGACTTGGCGGGGTTCGCGGTTATTCCCGACCTTTAGGAAATAGGAACTGAGCCATAATATACATAACCGCGGCAACTTCAGTCACCGTGCCTGCAATGAGTGTCATGACCACTTCCTTATCCAGCGTCCCTGTCTTCTCAAAAAGGGCGCGCACCAATGACATCACCGAATAATTAAGCCAACTGAAAATAATTAACAGCACTAATGTGAATCCGGCTCGTATAAACGTGATCGAACGAAGGTCGGCGATTTTCGCTTTCTCCAGAGGGCCGATTTGTTCACGTACGATCTCGCTAAGGCTCTTCTCTGGAGTCGGAAGCTTCTTTTCCTGGTCGCGTACGATATCGCCAAGGCTCCTTTCCGGAGCGCCGGGTTTTTCTTTAGCAGCGGTTTGACGGGCCAGGCCCTGTTGACCCGATTCGTCAGACATCTCTCCTCCGGCAAGTCATCTTTGCCCAAGCTACTCTAATCTATTTTAACCGTCATCATTTGATCGTCTGGCGTTGTGATCGTGAAGTAGCGCTGATCCCCGGATATCTCTACCACCTGCGCTAAGAGGGCCAGAGCTTTTCTCACAACGTCCTCGTCCTTTTTCTCGCCGAGTTGTACCTTGAGTCTCTCCAGCAACATTGACGTCTGCGTATCCAATACAAGATTAGGCACTGTTCTACTCCTTACTTTGGTTATTGCACACTGGTTAAAGTGGTGCAGGAAATTACTGCCGCCAAGGATGAAGCAAGTCTATAGATTTAGTGGGCTTTGTCAAGGAAGTCGTCTTCCAACCACTTTGAACTCCGTTTCGGCGTCTCGCACCGCGCCGGATGAAGTTGGTGGTAAATCTATCGCGCAGAGCCGGGCGTTAACTCTCGCGGTCTAACCCGCCATCCGCACTTGGACTTTTCTCTTCACGCTCCGTCATTCCCCAAGCGATGGTGTAACAGAGGCGTGTAGCGCGAGCCGCCCGGCCCAAGCTCACTTCGCATCACGACAAACTCTGAGACGTTGAAGCTCTGCGGCTCGAACTGCGCCTCTCGGTGCGCGGCGGCGAGTTCGCGCGCGCCTTGAGGAGAGCGCAGGCGCGCGATGGTGAGGTGCGGCTTGAAGGGGCGCGGCTCGCGCGGGAAGCCTGCGGCAGCGCAGGCGTCTTCGAGTGAGCGTTGCAGGGCGGCGAGCCGGCCCGAAGCGTCTTCGATGCCGAGCCAGAGGACGCGCGGCTGGCCTTGGGGAGGGAACGCGCCCGGCCCGTCTATCGTCAGTCGGAACGGCTCGACGCTGGCGGCTGCGCGTGACGCCGCGCCCGACAAGTCCTCGACGCGCGCAGGCTCGATCTCGCCGAGAAACTTGAGAGTGAGGTGAAGCTTTTCCGGCTTCTCCCAGGAGGCGCGCACGTGCGGGAACTCGTCGCGCAGTCGTTTAATGTGTCCGGCGACGCGCGACTTCAAGTCGTCCGGCAGCTCGACCGCGCAGAAGATGCGCCAGAGCGTTTGGCCTTTGGTCATCTCAAAACCGGCGACGCCTGCCCCGCGCCCGACGCACGGGGCTTTAGACGGCCGCCGTCTCCGACGGTTTAGCAACGCATCCTCCGCCGTCTCCGACGGCTTTATGCGATTGTTGTCTCCGACGGCTTATCAACCAAGTCCTCAATGCTGTGGGTCTATGAC
>JALZHC010000334.1 GCA_030914105.1 Acidobacteriota bacterium | reverse complement strand
GCCGCTCCAGATGGGCGTGAAAGTCTACCAGAGCAAGACCTCCGACTTCGTCTCGCTCGTCCAGACCATCGACCAGCTTCTACAGTCATGACGGCAGTAGCCCGACCGTGAGGGAGGGCGTCTCTGGAAGGCGGAAGGCGGAAGGCGGAAGTGGATGCTGTTACAACGTCGCCTTCCTACTTCATCCTTCCGCCTTCCGCCTTGCCTTTACGCCCTCCCGCACGGTCGGGCTACTGCCGGCTGCTCTCAGGCCGCGCGCGGCGTCATCTTCTTGATGAGCGGCGTGAGCAGCGCGAGGACGAGGGCGGCGGCGAAGGTCATCAGGGCGACGCTGCCGAAGAGCGTGAGCAGTGCGCCCTCGGCCTTGTCGTTGAAGAAGCCGAGCACGCGCCCGGCGAAGTAGTCGCCGATGGAGATCGAGAGGAACCACACGCCCATCATCAGGCCCACCATGCGCGCCGGCGAGAGCTTCGTCACAGTGCTCAGGCCCACGGGGCTCAGGCACAGCTCGCCGATGGTCTGAAGCAGGTAGACGAGCACGAGCCACAGCGGGCTGACCTTGCCCGCGCCCGTCAAAGTCGAGGCAAACGCCACGACCGCGAAGCTGACGCCCGCGAAGAAGAGCCCGTAGGCGAACTTTGCCGGACTCGATGGCTCGCGCCGCCCGAGCTTCAGCCACAGCCACGCGAAGACGGGCGCGAGCACGATGAGGAAGAACGGCTCGATTGACTGAAAGAGGCTCGCCGGGATTTCCGTGCATAGGAGCGTCCTGTCGGTCAGGCGGTCGGCGAAGAGCGTCAAGGTCGTGCTCGCCTGCTCAAACGACATCCAGAAGAGCGCGGAGAAGACGAACAGGATGAAGATGACGAGCACGCGCTTCAGCTCGTCGCCGCTCAGGTGCCTGACCACGCCCGCCAGGTAGCCCGCGAAGAAGAAGGCGACGCCGGGGAACAGCGCCGAGAGGAAGCCCGACCCGCCGTAGATGTAGCCCAGCGCGAAGCCGACAGCGCCGAGGACGACGGCGAGCGCGATAGTCACCACGTCAACGCCGCCCGTCTCGTCGCCGGTCTTCGCGGTCTCTTTGATGTCCGGCCTGACGGCCTCGCGCCCCTTCGGCGGCGGGTTGCCGACCGTCTTCAAAGGGTAGCCGCGGATCAGATAAACCCACCTGCCGTTCGCCGCCGAAGCCGCGCCGGCGGGCGTTCGCCTGAAGTTGAGGAAGGAGTATGTGGCTATCAGTCCGAGTACGAACCCGGTGGCGGCTGCCACGACCGTGAAGAGGATGGGGCTGGCAACGCAGTAATAGGTTGACCAGAAGACCCTCTCCACCAGCCCGACGACGACGCAGCCGACGAACGCGCCGACCAGCCTTGCGTTCACCTTCACGGTGAAGGGAAGCAGGTACTGGATTATGCCCAGCACCATGCCGACGCCCGCGGCGGCGAAGCCGTAATGCCAGTCGATGCCCTCGCCGAGAGGGCCGCAGATGAGCGGCGCGATGAACGCGCCGAGGTTGATGCCCATGTAGAAGATCGAGAAGCCCGCGTCGCGCCGTCGGTCTTCCTCCGAGTAGAGGTCGCCGACCATCGCCGAGACGTTCGGCTTGAGCATCCCCGTGCCGGCGGCGACCAGAATCAGCCCGGCGTAGAAGTTCCCCAGCGTGTGGAAGGCCATCGAGAAGTGGCCGCACGCGATGATGATGCCGCCGATAAGCACGGCCCGGCGCGCGCCGAATACACGGTCGGCGAGCCAGCCGCCGATGAGCGGCGTCCAGTAGACGGAGGAGAAGTAGGTGGCGGCGATGAGGCCCGAATACGACTCGCTGAAGTTCAGCGACTTCGTCATGTAGAGCACGAGCAGCGCCTTCAGGCCGTAGAAGCTGAAGCGCTCCCACATCTCCGTGAAGAAGAGGGTAGTCAGGCCGCGCGGGTGTCCGCCGAGTCCCGAAGTGTCCAACGCACTCGCGGGGCTGGCCCCTGTCTCATCTGCGGCTAAGCTCATCTCAGGCTGCTCCTCTCGGTTCTCGCGTTTGGTAGAACTCCCGCGGGCTTGGCGTTGCTGGCGCGCTGTCCTTGCTTTGCCGCCCATAATACATGCGCGGCGGCGGAAGGCAAACAAGAGTCAAGGCAGAAGGCCGCAAGGATGAGGGATGAAGTAAGCCATAGTAGCCAGTAGACAGGAGCCAGGAGCCAGTAGGCTCTCCGCGCCGCGGGCCTCGGCGCTGACACGACGACGCTTTGACGGAGGACGATTTTCCTACTGGCTCCTGGCTCCTGTCTACTGGCTCCTGCTTTCCCTTCATCCTTCATCCTTCCGCCTTCATCCTTTTCCTGTCGGGCTACTGCCGGGGAAGCTTTGTGTGTTCCGCCGGGATGGAACATAATGTCGGGCAACAGGGCATCGCACAACTCCGAGAGGTGAAAGAAGACCGTATGACCACGACAGACAAACAGGCGTCGGGCGAGGCTGCGTCGGCCTCCCGCGTCCAGGACATTCAGGCGGCGCTGCGCGCTTCGGGACTCGACGGCTGGCTCTTCTACGACTTCCGCCAGAGCGACCCGCTCGCCTACCGCATCCTTCGGCTCGACCCCAAACAGTTCTCCACGCGCCGCTGGTTCTACTTCGTCCCCGCCGAAGGCGAACCCGTCCGCATCAACCACGCCATCGAGCAGGGCAAGCTCGACCGCCTGCCCGGTCGCCGCCTCGTCTACAGTAGTTGGGGCCGACTCAACGAACACCTGCGCGACGCGCTCTCGACCTCGAACGGTTCGCGCAGCCCGCGCGTGGCGATGCAGTACTCGCCGGAAAACTCCATCCCTTACATCTCGCGCGTTGACGCGGGCACCATCGAGCTTGTGCGCTCGCTCGGCGCTGAGCCTGTGACGAGCGCAGACCTCGTGCAGCTCTTCGAGGCCGTCTGGACTGACGAGCAGTACCAGACGCACGTCACAGCCGCCAACAACGTCCACCGAATCATTCAGGAAGCCTTCGCCGAAGTCGCGCGCAAGATCAAAGCGGACGAGCCTGTGACCGAGTACGACATCCAGCAGTTCATGGTGCGCCGCTTCGAGGAGGAAGAGATGACCTGCGACGGCGACCACCCCATCGTCTCCGTCAACGCGAACGCCGCCAGCCCGCACTACCAGCCCAGCGCCGAAAAGTTCTCGCCCATCCGGCGCGGCGACTTCCTCCTCCTCGACGTGTGGGCGAAACTGAAGACGCCCGGCGCGGTCTACGCCGACCAGACCTGGACGGGTTTCGTCGGCGAAGAGCCGAGCGAGGAGCACGTCAAAGTTTTCACCATCGTCCGCGACGCGCGCGACGCGGCCATCGAGTTCGTCCGCGAGAACGTGAAGGCCGGGCGCTCCATCCGCGGCGCGGAAGTTGACGACGTTTCGCGCGGCGTCATCACACGCGCGGGCTACGGCGAATACTTCACGCACCGGACGGGTCACTCCATCGGCGAGGAAGTCCACGGCAACGGCGCGCACATTGACAACCTTGAGACGAGGGATTCGCGCCGCATCATCCCGCGCACCTGCTTCTCCATCGAGCCGGGCATCTACCTGCCCGGCAACTTCGGCGTTCGCTCCGAGGTTGACGTCTACGTCTCGGACGACGACATCGAAGTCACGGGCCAGCCCATCCAGACCGAGCTTGTCGCGATACTGAAAGAGTAGACAGAAGTCAGTAGACAGTAGCCAGTAGAAAACGCTTCGCCGGCGGGAGTCAGCGATACAAGCGTCAACGTCCGCCTCGCGGAGCCTACTGACTACTGTCTACTTCCCAAAAAATGAAGCACAGACACACACCGGACATCCGCGCCGTTGCCCGCGAGGCGGTGGTCGAGGCAGGCTTCGAGCCGGACTTCCCACCGGAAGCCGAGCGGGAAGTCGAGGCCGACGAGCGCGCGGGCGAGGCCGCGCCGCCGGACTCTTCGGTCAGAGACCTGCGCGACCTTTTGTGGTCTTCGATTGACAACCGGGAGTCGCGCGACCTCGACCAGATCGAGTACGCGGAGCGCCTCGCAGGAGGGGGCTACCGCGTGCTCGTCGGCATCGCGGACGTGGACGCCTTCGTCCGCGCCGGCTCGGCCATTGACCGGCACGCGTCGGTCAACACGGTCTCGGTCTATGCGCCCGGCGTCGTCTTCTCGATGCTCCCCGAACAGCTCTCGACGGGCCTGACCTCTCTGCTCGAAGGCGAAGACCGCCTCGCCGTCGTCATGGACTTGAACGTGTCAGCCGACGGCGACCTCACCTCGAAGGACGTTTACCGAGCGGTCGTGCGCAACCAGGCGAAGATGGATTACGACACGGCGGGTGCCTGGCTCGAAGGCCGCGGGCCTGCGCCGGAGCCTGTGACGAAGCTGGCGGGATTGGAAGAGCAGTTGAAGTTGCAGGACGAGATCGCGCGCGCGCTCCGCGAGCTGCGTTTGAAGCACGGCGCGCTCGAACTCGACACGCCGGAGGCCGTGCCCGTCGTCGAGGGCGACCGGGTGGTCGCCATGAACGTCCGCCAGCACAACCGCGCGCAGGACATCATCGAGAGCCTGATGATCGCCGCGAACACCTCGATGGCCGAGTATCTGGAAGCGCGCGGCGTGCCCAGTTTGCGCCGCGTCGTGCGCGCGCCCGAACGCTGGCCGCTCATCGTCAAGACGGCGGAAGGTTTCGGCGAGCATCTGCCGGACGAGCCAGACCCGCGCGCGCTCGCCGAGTTCATGTCGCGCCGGCGCGCGGCAGACCCGGAAGCTTACCCGGAACTCTCGCTCTCAATTTTAAAGATGCTCGGCCCCGGCGAGTACATGGTCGAAGCGCCCGGCCTCCAGCAGGAGGGCCACTTCGGGCTGGCCGTCCACGACTACACGCACTCGACCGCGCCCAACCGTCGCTACCCAGACCTCGTCACGCAGCGCTGCCTGAAGAGCGCCGCCGCGGGCGCGACCGCGCCCTACACGCGCGAGCAGCTCGAAGCGACCGCCGAGCACTGCAACCGGATGGCTTCCGCCGCGCGCAAGGTCGAGCGTCGCCTGCGCAAGGTCGCGTCGGCTGTGCTCTTGAGCACGCATGTCGGCGAGACCTTCGACGCCATCGTCACGGGCGTCAAAGACCGCGGCACGTTCGCCCGCCTACTGCGACCGCCCGCCGACGGTCGCGTCGTCCGCGGCGAGGAAGGGCTCGATGTCGGCGACCGC
>JALZHC010000904.1 GCA_030914105.1 Acidobacteriota bacterium | reverse complement strand
CCGACGATGCGCTCTTAGACCTCGGACAGTTCGAGCCTCCAACGTCCGGCCACGCAGCCGAAGCCGACGACTTCATCCTCGACCTCGAAGAAGACCTGCCCGCGCCGCACGCCGCGCAGAACCTCTTCGCGCAGCCCGACGAGCCGAGCGCCTTCGCAGAAGCTTCGCACGGCACGCCCGCGTCTTCCTTCGACGAACCGGCCTCTTCCTTCGACGAACGAGCGTCTTCCTTCGGCGAGCCGGCCTCTTCCTTCGACCCCTCGGCGCGGCCGCACGACGCGGCACGGGGGCACGACGCGGCCGCTTGGGAGGTCGTCATGCAGGAGCCGGAAGTCGTCGCGCAGGACGAGCCGCAGTTCTCCGCCGCGGCTTCGGTCGAGCACGAAGCCGGCCCCGCGCCGCGCGGCTTCGTCGAGCCTTCAGTCGTGCCCGCCGAAGAGCCTGTGCCGGCCCCGTCCGAGAGTGAATACGCGGACGGCAGCGTCGAAGGCGACGTGCCGAAGCCGCCCGCCGTCGCCCACGCCGCGCCGTCCGAGCCTTCGCCCGCGGGCTACGCGGTCGGCGAGGCGCGCGCAGGCGTCGAAGAGTCCGAGCGCGCCGGCCAGCTCTCGCGCGAGGACGTTGACGCAATCGCACGCCGCGTCGTCGAGCTGATGTCCGAGCGTGTCATCCGCGAGATCGCCTGGGAGGTCGTGCCCGAACTCGCCGAGCTGCTCGTCAAGCGCAAGCTGGAAGAGGAAGGGTAGAAGTAAGAAAGGGAAAAGGGTAAAGGGCGAAGGGGAAGGGGAGAGCACATCTTCCTTTCCCCTTTGCCCTTTACCCTTTTCTCCCTCCTTTGTGCCGGGCGCGCGGTCTTGTTACCATTGTCCCTCATGGAGATTCCGAAGACTTACGACCCGAAGCAGGCGGAAGAGCGTCACTACGCGCGCTGGGAGGCCGAAGGGTGCTTCGCTCCCGAAATCAACGGGGACGCAAGCGCCCCCGTCTACTCCATCGTCATCCCGCCGCCGAACGTCACGGGGTCGCTTCACATGGGCCACGCGCTCCAGCACACGATCATGGACGTGCTCACGCGCTACCACCGCATGCTCGGCCACCGCACGCTCTGGCTGCCGGGCATGGATCACGCCGGTATCTCGACGCAGATCATGGTCGAGCGGCAGTTGAAGCGGGAGGGCGCTTCGCGCCACGACCTCGGCCGCGAGCGTTTCGTCGAGCGCGTATGGCAGTGGAAGGAGGAGTACGGCGGGCAGATTCTCAAGCAGATGCGGCGCGAGGGCGCGAGCGTGGACTGGTCGCGCGAGCGCTTCACGATGGACGAGCACCTCTCGCGCGCCGTGCGCGAGTTCTTCGTCCGCTGCTACGAAGAGGGACTCATCTACCGCGGCGAGGGGCTCATCAACTGGTGCCCGAAGGATCAGACGGCTCTTTCTGACCTCGAAGTCGAGAAGGAGTCGCAGGCCGGCCAGCTCTACTACCTTCAGTACCCGGTCAAGGGCAGCGAACGCCGCGTGACGGTCGCGACGACGCGGCCTGAGACGATGCTCGGCGATACGGCGGTCGCCGTGAATCCCGCAGACGAGAGATACAGCGACCTCGTCGGCCAGACTCTTCTGCTGCCAATCGTCAATCGCGAGATTCCGGTCGTCGCCGACGACTTCGTCGACCCGGAGTTCGGAACGGGCGCGGTCAAGGTCACGCCCGCGCACGACCCCAACGATTACGCGATGGGCCAGCGCCACCGGCTGCCGCTCGTCAAGGTCATCGACCAGCACGCGCGCATGACGGCCGAGGCCGGCGCGGAGTTCGAGGGCCTAGACCGCTACGAGGCGCGCGAGCGCGTCGTCGAAAAATTCGGTGAGCTTGGGCTTTTAGAGAAGGTCGCCCCCTATGAATTCGCCATCACGAAGTGCGGTCGCTGCCGCACGGTCATCGAGCCTCTGGTCTCGACGCAGTGGTTCTTGAAGCAGGCCGAGTTGGGGGGCGCGGCGCTCGAATTAATCCGCGAGAAGCACGAGCCGCGCTTCGTGCCCGAAGTTCCTTACGAGAAGGTCTATACGGACTGGCTCGAAAAGCTCTACGACTGGACGCTCTCGCGCCAGCTCTGGTGGGGCCACCGCATCCCGGCCTGGTACGACGAGGCGGGCCGCGTCTACGTCGCGCGCACCGAAGAAGAGGCGCGGCGCGCGGCGGGAACCGA
>JALZHC010000333.1 GCA_030914105.1 Acidobacteriota bacterium | reverse complement strand
ACCTCAAACAGTGCGACACCTTCGGCGCGCGAGGACTGTGAAGAAGTGATCAGTGATGAGTGATAAGTTATAAGAAATAAAGTCTGGAGTCTGGAGTCTCGGAGTCAGGAGTCGAAGGCAAGTGGTCTTGACTCCTGACTCTCAGACTCCTGACTCGCGACTCCTCTTATTACTTATCACTTATCACCTCTTTTATTCTTTCAATGATATTGGTCGTCGAAGCGCCTTCGACGAACGGGAGCGCAACGACGCGCCCGCCCGCGCGTTCGACCTCTTCGCGCCCGTGTATCTCTTCGAGCGCGTAGTCGCCGCCCTTGACGAGCACGTCGGGCAGGACTTCAGCGATGAGCGCGCGCGGCGACTCCTCGTCAAACACCGTCACGAAGTCAACGGAAGAGAGCGCCGCGAGCAGCTCGGCGCGCTCATTCTCGTTCATTACGGGGCGGCCCGCGCCTTTGAGGGCGTGCACCGAGCGGTCGCTGTTGACGGCGACGAGCAGCGCGTCTCCGAGAGCGCGCGCCTGCCGGAGGTAGCGAATGTGCCCGACGTGCAGCAGGTCGAAGCACCCGTTCGTGAAGACGAGCCGCCGCCCCGCCGCGCGCAAATCTTCGCGCACGCGCCGCAGCTCCTCGCGATCCCGAATCACCCTGCCGCCCATCCCTTCGTGAATCGTAAATCGTAAATCGTAAATCGTAAATCGCCGGAGGCGGGTTTTGTCTATTTACGATTCACGATTTACTATTGACGAGTTATGGGCACGCCACTTATCGGAAACGTCGTCGAGGACAACGACCAGACGCGCGCGCGCCTCTCTCACCTCGAAGAGATCAAGGCGCTCGTCGGCAACGCCTACCCGAACAAGTTCCGACGCACGAACCTCGCCGGCAGCGCCGAGGGCGAGGACACCATCACCTCAATCGCCGACCGCGAGACGATTAAAAGGATCGTCGGCGACGAGAAGTTCACAGAGGCTTTCGACTCGCTCGTGAGTAAGGCGAAAGCGGGCTCGCGCCCCACGCCCGAAGAACTCGAACCCGTCAACGCGAAACTGAACGATATCACGGTGCGCGTCTCTGGCCGCCTCGCCACTCCGCCGCGCGTCATGGGCAAGGCCGCCTTCGTGCACCTCTCCGACGGCAAAGAGCGTTTGCAAATCTACGTCCGCAAGCAGGAGGCGAAGGCCGTCAGCAACGACACGTTGCGCGAGGTCGAAGAGGTCGAGAGCGGCTGGAAGCTCTTCGGGCTTCTCGACCACGGCGACTTCGTCGGCGTCGAAGGCTTCCTCTTCGTGACGAAGACGGGCGAGCTTTCAGTGCACGTGCGCGAGCTTCAGTTCCTCTCGAAGGCCCTGCTCCCGATGCCCGACAAGCTGCACGGCATCAGTGACCCGGAAATCCGCCAGCGCCGACGCTACGCAGACCTCATCGCCTCAAGCCTCAAGGTCAGGACTGAGGAAGAAGAGAAGCAGGAAGGGAAAGAAGACGAGCCGGGCGCGAGCAGACAACCCGAACTCTCGACGCGCGAAGTCTTCGAGCGCCGCGCGCGCCTAATCCGCGAGATGCGCCGCCACCTCGACGAACACGGCTACATCGAAGTCGAGACGCCGATGCTCTCGCCCATCGCCTCCGGCGCAGCCGCGCGCCCCTTCGAGACTTTCCACAAAGCCCTCGGCATCCCTCTCTATCTACGCATCGCGCCCGAACTTTATCTGAAGCGCCTCCTCGTCGGCGGCTTCGAGCGCGTCTACGAACTCAACCGCAACTTCCGCAACGAAGGCATCTCCACACGCCACAACCCAGAGTTCACCATGCTTGAATTCTACACGGCATACAAGGACGTGAACTGGATGATGGATTTCTGCGAGGAGATGTTAGTACGCACGATTGATAATGTTATCGGCAAAAGACAAGTTGCTTATGAAGGAAACAATTTGTTTACCGAGATTGATTTTTCGCCGCGATGGAAGAGACTAACTATGAAGGAGGCCATCGCTACGTTCTGGCCTGCGTGGTGGAGCGTTTGGAGCATCCTCGGCGGAGATGCCTTCGATATTGCATGGCTTGATAACCCAAAACTTTTGCGCAATCTATACCTCTTCTCTATTCATCCTGAAGGATACATATACCGCACATACGGATTTAATATTGGCAGTTCTGAAACAGAGGCAGGGACAAGAGCGAGATGGAATGCCGAAACCGCGAAGCTGTGGGAAGTTGTTACAAAGTCCGAGCCGAACAGCGAAAACGGAAATGCTGATGTCACCAATCATGTTCAAGGATTATTTGAGGGAGTAGCAGAACCAAACCTGATTCAGCCGACCTTCATTTATGACTTTCCTAAAGATATATCTCCCCTCTCAAAAGCTTCGCCCGACAATCCGGCAATCGCCGAACGCTTCGAGTTGTATGTCGCGGGCATGGAGGTGGCGAACGGGTTCTCGGAGTTGAACGACCCGGCGGAGCAGTTGGAGAGATTTGAAGACCAGACGCAGCAGCGCGAGCGGGGCGACGAGGAGGCGATGCAGATGGACTTGGATTATGTCCGGGCGTTATCCTACGGAATGCCTCCGGCGGCTGGCATCGGCATCGGCGTTGACCGCCTGACGATGCTTTTGACCAACCGCCGCTCCATACGCGACGTGATTCTCTTCCCACACATGCGACCGCAGAAGGCCACGGAGGAGCAGTCTCCCGTAACCGAGGAGGCGGAAGGGGCGTCTTCAGAGGCGTGAGCCACTGCGAACCGTGGCGAGGCGCGTGAGAAAATTCAAGGGGTGACGAGGGTTAATGTTCGTGCGAGCGGGAAGGGCGCAGGTGGATTTGGAGACGGGCGAGTTCGTCGAGGTCGAGGGCGTGCGGCTGCATTATCTGAGCCGCGGCGGGGGAAGGCCCGTCGTGTTGCTGCACGGCAACAGCGGGTTCGCGCACGACTTCACTTCGGTACTCGAAGCGATTGACGCCGAAGAGTTCCGCGCGCTCGCCTTCGACCGGCCCGGCCACGGCTTCAGCGAGCGGCCCGCGCAGGACGGCGCGATGAGTTCGCAGGCGCGTCTGGTTCGCGGCGCGCTCGAAGCGCTCGGCGTGCGGCGGCCCATCATCGTCGGCCATTCGTGGGGCGCGGCGCTCGCGCTCTCTTACGCGTTGCAATACGCCGTGGAGGTGGCGGCGCTCGTTCTGCTCGCGCCCGCCGTCTACGCGGAAGACGAGATGTACGCGGCGCAACGCATACTCGTCGAAATCCCCGTCCTGAGCGAGCTGTTCATACGCGCCTCTGACACGTTCATCCGCTCGGAGATCAAGAAGACGCTTGAGCGTGCCTTCTCGCCCGACGAGCTGCCGCTCGAATACCTGCACGCGGCGGAGTCTCTGTGGACGAGGCCGAACAACGTGCGCGCCTTCATGCAGGACGAGTACGGCTACAACCCTGCGGTCGGGCTGCTCGCGCCGCGCTACGGCGCGGTGGGCGTGCCGACCTTCATCGTCACGGGCGACTCGGACGAGCTTGTCAATCCGGCCCGCCACGCTTATCCTTTGCACGGCGAGATCGGACATTCCGAGCTGGTCGTGATTCCCGCCGCCGGACACATGCTGCCACACACCCGACCCGAGGCAGTCGTCAAAGCCCTCCGACTCGCGGCCCAGGCCGGCCCGGCTGAGGAGTAAGTATGTACCGCATCCCCTTACGCGAACTCTGGTGGCTCGTCGCCGGAGGAGGAGCGAGCTACGGCGCGCGCTACGTCCGCCTGCGCGTCTCGACGGCGCGCGGCGCGCGGCGCGCGCAAGCCGAGGCAGACCCGACGGGCGAGCTTCTGCGCCTGCAAACACTCTACGGCTACAACGCGCACTCGCTCGTCAGCATCGCGCCGGGCGCGCGTCTGTGGTCAACGCCGGAGATTGACGGCGCGGTCATCTACAGCGAGTTCGGTCGCGTCTGGCTCTCGACGGGCGACCCGCTCGCCTCGGAAGACGAAGCGGTTGAACTCGCGCGCCTCTTCGTGCTCGCGGCCAGGAGGCAGGGCCGCGTCGCGGCCTTCGTCCCCGTCACGGCGCGCTTCGCGCGCGAGGCCGCAGACGCACTGGGCCTCGGCGCAGTCAAGGTCGGCGCCGCGCCCTACTTCGACCTTCAGACCTGGGCGCCGCGCGGCGACCGAGCCAAGCGTATGCGCGCCGGAGTCAATCAGGCGCGGCGCGGCGGCGTCAGCGTCGAAGAGGTCTCGGCGGACGAGAGGATGCGCGCCGAGACCGAGAAGCTCTGCCGCCGCTGGCTCGACACGCGACGCGCCGCCGTCTCCTTCGGCTGGCTCTTCCTGCTCGACCCCTTCCAGCACGCGGCCCACAAAAAGTTCTTCGCGGCGCGCGACCCGCAGGGAGCGCTCGTCGGCTTCCTCGCCGCCAGCCCCATCCCCGCGCGAGGCGGCTGGTATCTGGAAGACGTTCTGCGCCACCCGGAAGCGCCGCACGGCACGGCAGACCTTCTCGTCTTCGAGGCGCTCAACCGCCTCGCCGCCTCCGGCGCACGGCTCGCCACGCTCGGCACTTCGCCCCTGGCGCACGAGGGCGACGCGGTCGTGCCCGCCGGCAACTACCCTCTGGTCGAGCGCGCGCTGCGCGTCGCCTCGAAGCGGCTCGGCGCGTTCTACAACTTCGAGGGCCTGCGCCGCTTCAAGTCGAAGTTCGTACCGACGCATTGGGAGAGCGAATACATCCTGGGGCCGCGCGGGGCGACGATGCCGCCGCGCGTCGCCTACGCCGTCGTCCGTGCGATTGCGCCGGGCGGCATCCCGCAACTCTTAACGCGACAGGTCGCGCGCACGATCCGCGCGGGCCGAAGGCGCGCCGACCGTCAACACCAACTTAACTAAAACCCCGAACCGAACGAAGGAGACTTAAATGATTCGCAAGATTTCCCTCCTGGGCGTGATCCTCGCCCTCGCCGCCGCCCTTGCATACGCGCAGGGCGACAAGAAGACCGTCAAGGTGACGGGCTACGTCATCGACAACATGTGCGCCGGCATGCATGGCACGGAGGAGGAGGCCAAAGACCACTCGACCTCCTGCGCGCTGATGCCCAATTGCGAGAAGAGCGGCTTCGCCGTCGTCTCCGGCGACAAGACCTACAAGCTCGACGACCAAGGCAACAAGCTCGCCGAGCAGGCGCTCAAGACCACCCACACGAAGAAGGGCCTCAAGGTCGAGGTCG
>JALZHC010000332.1 GCA_030914105.1 Acidobacteriota bacterium | reverse complement strand
CCATCATGGTCAACTGCAACCCCGAAACCGTCTCGACCGACTACGACACCTCAGACCGCCTCTACTTCGAGCCTTTGACCTTCGAGGACGTGATGAACATCGTGGACGAGGAGAAGCCGGAAGGAATCATCGTCCAGTTCGGCGGCCAGACGCCTCTGAACCTCGCCACGCGGCTCGACGCAGCGGGCGCACCCATCATCGGAACTTCGCCCGACTCGATTGACCTAGCCGAAGATCGCAAGCGCTTCGGCGCACTGCTCAGAGAACTCGGCATCCCGCAGCCGGAAAACGGCACGGCCACCTCAACCGAAGAGGCGAGGGAAGTGGCCGAGCGCATCGGCTACCCCGTCATGGTGCGCCCCTCTTTCGTTCTCGGCGGGCGCGCGATGGCGATTGTCTACGACGAGCGGAGCCTCGACGATTACATGCGCACGGCTGTTGACGCCTCGCCCGAAAAGCCCGTGCTCATTGACAAGTTCTTAGAGCGCGCCGCCGAGTTCGACGTTGACGCGCTCGCAGACGAGACGACTTGCGTCGTCGCGGGACTTCAGGAGCACATCGAGGAGGCGGGCATTCATTCGGGCGACTCTTCGTCGGTGCTGCCGCCCTACAAGATCGCCGAAGAGCACCTCGAAACGATGCGCCACTACACGCGCCAACTCGCGCGCGCGCTCCGTGTGCGCGGCCTCATCAACATCCAGTTCGCCATCAAGGACGACCGCGTCTACGTCCTCGAAGTCAACCCGCGCGCCTCGCGCACGGTGCCCTTCGTGTCGAAGGCGACGGGCGTGCCCCTCGCCCGCATCGCGGCGCTCGTGATGGCGGGGCGGGAGCTTTCCGAGTTCGGACTGCCGGAAGATTTGACCGTCCGCCTCGAACGCTTCTACATCAAGTCGCCGGTCTTCCCCTTCAAGAAGTTTCCGGGCGTTGACCCTGTCCTGAGTCCGGAGATGCACTCGACGGGCGAGGTAATGGGCGTGGGCCGAACCTTCGGCGAGGCTTACGCGAAGGCGATGTTGGGCGCGGGGCTGGAGCTACCTTCGGAAGGGACGGCCTTCATCAGCGTCAACGACGCGGACAAGGGGCAGGCCGCTCTGCTCGCGCGCCGCCTGACGCGGCTCGGCTTCAATTTGATGGCGACCTTCGGGACTGCCGCGCGTCTGCGCGAGGTCGGACTCGAAGTCGAGACGGTCTTCAAGGTCAACGAGGGCCGCCCCAACATCGCCGACAAGATACGCCTCGGCGAAATCGCCCTCGTCATCAACACGCCCCTGGGCCGCGCCTCGCACTACGACGAGCAGGCCATCCGCCGCGCCGCCCTCCAGTTCAACGTGCCCTGCGTCACGACCATGACCGGCGCGCAGGCCATCGTCGAAGCCCTCGCCGCCCGCGCGCAGACCGACGTATCGGTCGTCTCGCTCCAGGAACTCCACGAGGTCGCGCGCGCCGCGAGCTGACCTGCTCAGGGAAATGACTGTAAGCGCGTGAACCGGCCAAGCCCGGCCACCACTCGCGTCCTCAAGGCGGCCCTTTCAAACGGCGTCCGAATGTGGAAGCGGCGACGTTGTCGTCCTTGAAGGTCGCGGCGTGTAGGAGGAGACATGCCTAAGAAACCACCCGCCAAACGAAAGCCACCCATCAGGAAGAAGACCCCGGAGGAGCTCGCCGAAAGGCGTATCGAGGAGTGGGTGCGCGACCGCGGAAAGCTAAATCCGCGAGACAGCTATGATGCTTCCAACCGCCGTAGATTCAGGGTGAGGACACGTGCGCTTGCCTTACAAGGCCTCGGGCTAACGTCAGTGCCGGAAAAGCTGCGTGATGTGCGAGATATTGAGCTTCTCGACCTAGCGTTTAATAAAATTCGAGAACTGCCAGGCTGGATAAATGAACTGACACGCCTACAAGCACTCTCAGTGCTCGGTAATCATCTTGAGACGTTGCCGCCGGAAATCGGCTTACTACCAAGACTCGCCTTTCTGTATTTGCAAGATAATAATTTGCAAGCCCTGCCGGAGACGATTCAAGCCTTACCACTCACGCGCTTGTACGTAGCCGGCAATCCCGGATTGGGCATACCCAACAGCATAGCGCGTAGTAGCAACCCTGAAGTGATCCTGCGCTACTACTTCGAGTCGCGCGGCGTAAAGGGGACGCAGCTGCTTGAGCTGAAGCTGCTTCTGGTCGGGCGCGGGGGCGCGGGTAAGACCACTTTGATGAAGCAGCTCGCGGGGGAAGTGCCTGATGAACACGAGCCGGAGACGCACTCCATCTCGATTCGAGAGTTGATGTTTGACTGCAAGCGTGGGCAGGTCAGGGCGCGAGCGTGGGATTTCGGGGGGCAGGAGATTCTTCACGCGACACACCAGTTCTTTCTCACCGAGCGCAGTCTCTACCTGCTGGTTTTGGAGCCGCGCAGCAATCTCGCGCAGCGCGACGCGGAATACTGGCTGAAGCTGATAGAGACGCAAGGCGGCGGCTCGCCCGTCATCGTGGCTTTGAACCGGAGTCACGGCCACCCTTGGCAGGTGGACGAGGTGAAGCTGCGCCGGAAGTTCCCGTTCGTCGTCGGCTTCGTCCCGACCGACGCACTCCACGGCGACGGCGTCGCGCGTCTGCGCCGCACGATCATCCAGACGGTCGAGAAACGCATGGACGACGTGTGGCTCCCTTTCCCGAAGCGCTGGCGAGAGATTAAGGACGAAGTCGGCGGCATGCGCGAAAACTTCCTCACCTACAGGCGGTTCGTGAACCTCTGCAAGCGTCTGGGCGAGGGGCGACCGCAGGCCCAGGCAGACCTCGCGGTTATCCTGCACAGGCTTGGGCTGGCGCTCTACTTCGGAAACGACCCGCGGCTGTATGACACGCGCGTGCTCAACCCCGGCTGGGTGACGGGCGGCGTGTACGCGGTCATCCGCTCGGCTTGGGTGGCGGAACACAACGCACAACTCTCGGTAGGCGACATGCCGCGCGTGCTGCGCGAGGCCGAGGAGAATAACGTCATCAAGATGTCGGATTACCCGCCGAAGACCCACGGCTTCATCCTCGACCTAATGCGCGCGTTCCAGCTCTGCTACGCGAGCGAGGAGGAAGAAGGGAGGCCCGCGCGCTACCTTGTGCCGGAGTTGCTCTCCGAGTTCGAGCCGGAGATGAAGGAGGACTGGGACGGCGCGCCGGTGCGCCTGCGCTATCGATACGAGGTGCTCCCGCCCGGTTTCCTGCCGCGCTTCATCGTGCGCACGCACGCGCTCAGCGAGGGCGCTCCTCATTGGCGGCACGGTGTCATTCTGCGCCACTCCAGGGCATCAGCCCTGATTAGAGCGGAGACGGACGGGGCGGAACTGCAAGTGTTTGTGCTCGGCGGCAGCGACGAGACGCGCCGCGTGCTGGTCACGATGGTGCGCCGCGAGCTCGAATCGCTCCACGACGATTTGAAGATGCAGCCGGTAGAGGAACTGGAGCTGTCGGGAGAGGGCGGGCAGTGGATCAGCGTGCGCTCGCTGCGCGAAGTCGAGCAGCCGGGCGTCGAGAAGCAGAAGCTGCCCGTCCAGCCGGAGGGGACTGCGGAAGTGAACGTCGCGCGCGAACTCGATAAGCTGCTGCCCGCCGAGGCCCGCGCGATAGAGCGCGCGCCAGAGACCGCGCCGGCCCCGGTCAGGCTGTTCGTCAGCTACGCGCACGACGACGAGAAACAGCTCAAACGGCTGGACGCCATTCTCGACGTGTTGGAACAGCAGCACGGGCTGGCCGGGTGGACAGACAAGCGCCTCATCGCCGGCTCGGAATGGGATAGAGAGATACGCCGCCGCCTTGAGGAGATGGACATCTTCTTATTCATCGCCAGCCAGAACTCTCTGGTGCGGCCCTACATCAAAGACCCCGAACTGCGTCGCGCCAGAGAGCGGCACGCCAAAAACGAAGTCGAGGTCGTAGTGGTAAAGCTCGAACCCTGCGCGTGCGACGAGGACTCGTTCATCGGAGAGCTACAGCGGCTGGCACCGCGCTTTAAGAGTATCGCCCAGGCCAAGCTGAGGTCTGAGGCTTGGGAGCAAGTCCGCAAGGATTTACTGCCCGTAATCAAACGGGTGCGCCAGAGAAAAGACGGCGTCGAAGGGTAATTGATTTATGCCGATAAAGATTCGCGCGGCGGTCTTGACGGTGAGCGACCGCTCGGCGCGCGGGGAGCGGGAGGACGAGTCGGGCGAGTTGCTCGCGGAGTTGCTGCGCGAGGCCGGCGCGGCTGTCGTCTTGAAAGAGGTCGTGGCCGATGACCTGGAGCCGCTGGCGGAACGTTTGCGCGCGCTCGCCGAGCGAGACGACATAAACCTCGTCGTGACGACGGGCGGCACGGGCCTCTCGCCCCGCGACAATACGCCGGAGGCGACGCGCGCCGTCGTCGAGAGGGAAGTGCCCGGACTCGCCGAGGCGATGCGCGCGGAGACTTTGAGGCAGACGCCGACGGCCATGCTCTCGCGCGGGCTGTGCGGCGTGCGTTCCGGCGCGCTCATCGTCAACCTGCCCGGCTCGCCGAAGGGAGTGCGCGAGTGCTTCGCCGTCGTCCGCCCGGTGCTCGCGCACGCCGTCGGCCTGCTCGCGGGCCGCACGCACGAAGAAGCGAAGTGACGTTAAGTAGCCAGTAGTCAGTAGCCAGTAGTCAGTAGAAAATCGTTCTCAGCCGAGCGACCGGAATAAAATCGTTGACGACGCTTGCGCGCAAACTACTGGCTACTGGCTACCGCTTTCAGAATGGTTTTGACAACGCCGGAGGGCGCGGCCTAGAATCCAGACGTTCTTCACTTCGACTCGACGCGCGCGAAAGAAGAGGCCGATTCAAAGATGCTGAGCGCGTTCCTTCTGCAAGCGAGCACAAACACGGCGGCGGCGCGGGGCGTCGGCGGCGTGGCCGCGGGCTACTGGCCGGTGATGATCTTCTTCGCCGTCGCGGTCGTCTTCCCCATCCTGCCGGTCGTGCTGGGCCGCTTCGTCCGTCCCAGCCTCTACGGCAAGGCGAAGGCGCGGCCCTACGAGTGCGGCATAGACCCGACCACAGAGGCGCACGACCGCTTCACCGTCCGCTTCTACATCGTCGCCATGCTCTTCCTCGTCTTCGACGTGGAGACCATCTTCCTGCTCCCCTGGGCGATCATCTTCATGGGCGACGATTTCTCGTTCACCAAGTTCGCGCTCTTAGAGATGTTCGTCTT